>JBGSWY010000324.1:0-2498 GCA_041751715.1 Burkholderiaceae bacterium | reverse complement strand
GCGATGCTGACCAAGGTGGGAATCAACACCAGGGTCTCGACACAGCCGCGCGCAACCTACTTTCCAAAGCTTGAGAAGTACGACACCAGCATGTTCATGCTGGGCTGGGGCGGCGCGATTACCGACGCGCAGACCACGTTGTCCCCGGTGCTGCGCTCGAAGGACGACAAGACCGGCAACGGCTCGTTTAACTACGGGCGCTACGTCAACCCGAAGCTCGACGCGCTGATCGATGGCGCAGCGGTCGAGCCGAACGGTGATAAACGGCGCGACATGATCCGGCAGGCAATCGCCGAGCACAACGCGCAGGTGCATCACGTGCCGCTGCACCGGCAGATGATCCCGTGGGCAATGCGCAGCAATGTGACGGTTGCGCATCGGCCGGACAACGTGCTGAACATGGAATCGGTCAGCATGGGCGGTACCGAATAAATCAGCGCGACGTGCAGCTGACGTATCGCAGCGCGCAAGCGTTGAGCGGAGCTGCCCTGCCTGGACGTCGGTCGCTTCGCGACTGCTCTGCGGTACTCGCGCCAGCGGCGGGCCTGTGAACTCGCTCACTTCGCTCTCTCAAACAACAGGCCCTTAAGGACCCGCTGGCGCTCCGCTCCTCGACGACGTCCCAAAGGCAGGTCATCTCCACCCAACGCTTGCGCGTCGAGGCGCTCTCGCGTGTTGGAGGGAAGGGAAAAAACATCTCGAATCGAGGCACTGTCTCGACAGCAGCGGGTGGCGCAGATGCGCCGCCTTTGAGTCGTCGTCGAGGAGCGGAGCCGAGGCGCGGGCTTTCGGGCCTGCCTGTTTGAGGGAGCCGCAGGCGAGCGAGTTTGCAGGCCCGGCCTCATTTGCAAATTCGGGCGAGTACCGCAGAGAAGGCACGAAGTGCCCGACGACTAGGCGGCGCGGCTGCGCCACCCGCTGCTGCATGACGTAGCCCACCTCATCGACGTCAGCCGCTGCTGCCCGCTGCAAATTTCCATTTGGTTAGAATCGCGCGCTTCGGCCGGTGTGGTCGTACCAAAACTAGAAGATCAGGACGGGGGATGCGACTGATACTGCTCGGGCCGCCGGGCGCGGGCAAGGGCACGCAGGCCGCGTTCATCAAGGAGCGCTACAAAATTCCGCAGATTTCAACCGGGGATATGCTGCGCGCCGCGATCAGGGCAGGGTCGTCGCTCGGGGTCGCTGCAAAAAAAGTGATGGATACCGGCGCGCTGGTCTCCGACGACGTAATCGTCAGCCTGGTGAAGGAGCGCTTGCGCGCGCCGGACACCGCCCGTGGGTACCTGTTCGACGGTTTTCCGCGCACGATTCCACAAGCTGAAGCCATGCAGGAAGCGGGCGTCAAGCTGGACTACGTGCTCGAAATCGATGTGCCCGAAGCCGACATCGTCGATCGGATGAGCGGCCGTCGCGTGCATCCGCAAAGCGGCCGTGTGTACCACGTGAAGTTCAACCCGCCCAAAGTGAAAAACACGGATGACGCCACCGGCGAGCCGCTGGTTCAGCGGGACGACGACAAGGAAGAAACGGTGCGCCGGCGGCTCGGGGTGTACCGCGACCAGACCAGTGCACTGGTCGGCTATTACGCGGACCTGGCGGCGAGCGGATCGAGCGACGCGCCCAAGTACCGTCGCATTTCCGGTGTCGGAAGCGTCGACGAAATTAAGCAGCGCGTGTCGGCGGCGCTGTCATCATGAATTTACAGATTGATCAAACAGTTTCGTTAAGGAGTTAAGCATGTCTGGATTGATACTCGCGCTGGTCTGCGGAGTGGCAGCGGTTGCCTTCGGCTTGTGGTCCATTTCGTGGATTCTGAAGCAGCCCGCGGGCAATGCCCGGATGCAGGAAATCGCGGCCGCGATACAGCAGGGCGCGCAGGCGTACCTGAATCGCCAGTATCGAACGATCGCGATTGTCGGCGTCGTGCTGGCGGTGGTCATTGCCCTCGTGCCGCAGCTCGGCGTCTGGACCGCGATCGGCTTCGTACTCGGCGCGGTGCTCTCGGGCGCGGCCGGTTATGTAGGCATGAACGTGTCGGTGCGCGCCAATGTGCGCACCGCGCAGGCGGCGACGCAGGGGTTGAATCCGGCGCTGAACATCGCGTTCCGTGGCGGTGCAATCACCGGCCTGCTGGTGGTCGGCCTCGGACTGATCGGCGTGGCCGGGTTTTACTGGGTGTTGCGCGAAACGTATGCCGCCGCGAACGTGCGCGAACTGCTGCACCCGATGATCGGATTTGCTTTCGGCGCGTCGTTGATCTCCATTTTCGCGCGACTGGGCGGAGGCATCTTCACCAAGGGCGCTGACGTCGGGGCCGATCTGGTCGGCAAGGTCGAGGCCGGGATTCCGGAAGACGATCCACGCAACCCGGCAGTCATCGCCGATAACGTCGGTGACAACGTCGGCGACTGCGCCGGGATGGCAGCCGATCTGTTCGAGACCTTCGCCGTGACGGTGATTGCAACGATGCTGGTCGGCGGCTTCGTGTTCAGCGG
>JBGSWY010000323.1:0-2351 GCA_041751715.1 Burkholderiaceae bacterium | reverse complement strand
GCGGCGGAATCTCTACGCCGGCCTTGACGAAGGCGCATGCGGCGACGATGGACGATTCGCCGATCACCGCTTCATCCATGATCACTGCGTTCATGCCGACCATCGCATTGCGTTTGACGACGCAGCCGTGCAGCACGGCGCCGTGGCCGATATGTCCATCGATTTCGATGACCGTGTCGATGCCGGGGAAGCCATGCATCACGCAACCGTCCTGCACGTTGCTGCCGGCTTCGAGCACGATGCGTCCGAAGTCGCCCCGCAGGCTGGCCGCCGGTCCCACATAGCAACGCGGGCCGACGATGACATCGCCGATCAGGATCGCAGTCGGATGCACGAACGCGGTTGGGTCGACGACCGGCACCACGCCGTTGATTTCGTAGCAGGGCATTAGACCGGGCGCTGCTCGTGTACGCGAGCCTGCGGCTCGCACGTGCACTCGCAGCGATTAGTCAGGCGCGCGGCCTTCGGGCGGCCGGGCGGCCGCGCGCAATGCAACAGCAGCAGCAAAATCAACTTCATGCGTGCCAGCGGCGCTGAATGACTCTGAATCTGTTCGCGACGAATGCACTGTCGGTATAGCTAGCGTTCGCCGCCGGATTGGCCCCGGTGGCGTGATAGTCCGAGAACGCGGTCGACTGGTTGACATACACATTGCTGAGCAGGTTGATCGACAGCGCGACGCCGGCGCGTAGCGTGGCGTCAGTCATCGCATCGATGACCTCCTGCTTCGTCGAGTACAGCCCGACGGTCAGCGCGCCGTATTCCCTGACGATTCTCTCGGACAATGCGATCGCGGCCATCGCATCGGGCACCTTGACGATGAAGCTGATGGGCCCGAAGCGCTCCTGCGTATACGCAGACTCGTTTGCGGCGTCGGTCTTCATCAGCAGCGGCGTATGCACGTTCGCCGCCGGGAATTCCGCGTTGTTTAGTTTGCGCGACGCCAGCACCACTTCAGCCAGCGCGGGGGCTTCCTCGATCCGCTTCAATGTGTCCGGCGACTGAATCGATCCAAGCACCGCGGTTGCGACAGCGGCGTCGGCAAGCAGTTTATCTATCGCCTGGCCGAGGTCCGAGGCCAGTTCGTCAAAACTCTTGTGCCCTTCATCGGTATCGATGCCGTCGGCTGGCACGAAGATGTCCTGCGTCGTCGTGCACATCTGCCCCGAATAAAGGCTCAACGTGAACGCAAGATTCTTCAGCATCGCCTTGTAGCTGTCGGTCGATTCGATGACGATATTGTTGACGCCCGCGAGCTCAACGTACACCTGCGCCTGCCGAGCGTTCTCGACCAGCCAGCCGCCAAAGGAGTTGCTGCCGGTGAAATCGATCGAGCGCACCGCCGGATGGGTGGCCAGCGCCCGCGTGCTCTTCGGATCGTTGACCACCGCGAGCGATACCAGATTCGGATCCAAATCGTTCTCGGACAGCACTTCGCGCACGATGCGCACGCTGATCGCGGCCGGCAGGATTGCATTCGGATGCGGCTTCACGATCACCGGATTGCCGGTGACCAGGGCGGCAAACAATCCCGGATAAGTGTTCCAGGTCGGAAAGGTGCCGCAACCGATGACAAGCGCCACGCCGCGGCCGACGATTTCGAAGCGCTTTTGCATCACCAGCGGCGGGTTCTTGCCCTGCGGCTTTTCCCAGCGTGCGGCGCTCGGCACCGAGCTCATTTCCCGGTAGGCATAGGCGACGGCTTCGAGGCCGCGATCCTGCGCATGCGGGCCGCCCGCCTGGAACGCCATCATCCATCCCTGCCCGGTGGTTACCATCACTGCGTGCGCGATTTCGAAGCTCGCCTTGTTCAGGCGCGCGAGCGCTTCCATGCAGATGCCGGTGCGGGCTTCGACACCGAGCTTCTGCCACGCCGGCATCGCAGCGAGTGCAGCATCGATCAGCGCCTGCGGCTCGCACACGGGGTACTCGACTTCGAGCGGGATGCCGTACGGTGAATGTTCGCTGGCTAGCCAGCCGATACGGCCCGGTTGATCGATGTTGAACTGCCGTCCGGCGTGTCCAAGTGCGGCCGCCTTGCCCTCATCGTTCGCCGCCTCGCCGTAGATTTTCGGACTCGGCATTTCCGGATACGCGCTCCAGAAACCGCGCGTGCGGATGGCCTCGAGTGCGCCATCCAGGGTGCTGCGATGTTTCTCAAATAGAGGATGCATGCTGCGCGGCTTGGATTTTCTGAAGGTCGAAGCTACTATTGATTGAACGGTCGGTCAATTAATTGCGATGAGAACGGATTTCGAATCGATCAAGGTCGATGTTACAGACGGCGTCGCCACGCTGACACTGAATCGCCCCGAGCGCCTGAACAGTTTTACCGAGGCGATGCATGGCGA
>JBGSWY010000322.1:0-8288 GCA_041751715.1 Burkholderiaceae bacterium | reverse complement strand
CGGCTCTCTGTCATGGTCGGCCGATACGCTGACGCTGGACCTGCAGCGCGTCGAAGGCATTCGCGGCACAGCCAGCGGTGGCCTGACGTGGTCGGAGGCAACTGGCGTCAACGCCAGGTTGACGTTGTCCGGTATCGACGCATCGAGCATCTACTCGAGCGCCGCACCGACCCGCATCGACGGCTCGCTCGACTATTCGCTGGTCAATCAGGCGCAGAGATTTGTGGGAACGCTGCGCACGGACAGTGTGGGCGCGCTGCGCACCGACAAGAACGTCGCACTCGCCGCCGATTTCAATCTGACCTTGCGCGATCAGGTGCTCGATATCGAGACCGCGCGCGTGCGGATCGCCGACGGGCAGGCCGAACTTGCGGGCCGGGTCGAGTTACGCGGCAGCTACGCCGCGCGCGTGAAAGGAACATTCAGCAATCTCGATCTGGCGCGGCTGGTGAAGGGACTCGACACGAGGCTTACCGGCAGCGTCGATGTGGACGCGCGGTTTCGCCCTGCAATCGTCGGCCAGGCGCAGCTCGCGCTGACGGACAGCCGCCTGACGGGCCGGCCGCTCGACGGGCGTGCGACGATCGAGCTCGCCGATCAGCGTATAGACGTCGATGTCAACGTCGCTTCGCGCTCGGCGCGCCTGACGGCCAACGGCGGCCTGGGGGCGGGACGCAAGTTGACGTTCGAGCTGGTCGCACCGCAGCTGTCGGAGATCGTGCCGCAGACGTCCGGCGGCGTGACCGCGAGCGGCAGCATCAGCGGCGAGTACTCCGCGCCGCAGTTGCAAATGGATGCCACCGCGAGCGATCTGAAATTCGCCAACGGCCAGACCATCGACAGCGTCGTCGCATCGATCGCCGGCGGCACCGCTGCGAACGCTCCTCTCGCACTGACGGTGAAATTGAGCGGCCATCGCGGCCCCGATGCCGCGGCGTCACTGGCCGCCGCAACCTTGATCGGCCGCGGCACCACTGCTGATCACTCGCTGGAACTCAACGCCACGACGCTATCGCAACAGCCGGTGCGAGTCATTGCGAGCGGCGGCTGGCGTGCTGACGGCAAGCAGGAAAGCGCCTGGCGCGGTTCATTGGTGGCAGCCGAGACCGGGCGTCCGCTTGAACTGCGGCTGCGCGAACCGGCGCCGCTGACGGTCGCACTGGGATCGATGAGTTTCGGGCCGGCGCGTTTCGAGGCGCGCGGCACTCAGTTCAATGCTGTCGAAGTTCAACAACGCGCAGGACGATGGCGGACCGTGGGCAACTTCGAAGGCTTTGCGCCGCAGGCGCTCGACCCTCGCGCGAGCGCGCCGCGTCGCGTGGTGCGCACGGGATCCGGCGACCGCCAGCCGTTGACCTTGCGTGGCCGTTGGGAACTCGAACTCGCCGACATGCTGACCGGAGTCGTGATCGTCGAACGCACCGGTGGCGATATCTACGGCGGCATTGACGCGTTGAACCCGATCGGCATCAGCGACCTTGGCGTGGCGCTGAGCGTGCTGAACAATCGCGTCACCGGCACTGCGTACGTGCGCGGCAAGGCACTCGGCCGCCTTGACGCGGTGCTCGATGCGTTTGTCGATACAAAGAGCGGCGTGCAGCTGGCGCGGGATCGTCCGTTTCGAATCGATATCGATTCAGTGTTGCCCGATCTCAGCTGGATCGGCCCGCTGATCGGCGACAGCGTGCAAGTGGAAGGCTCCGGCAGCATCAGAGCCACGATCTCGGGCACGCCCGCCGACCCTACCGCGTCGGGACCCATTCGCGCCAGCGGGTTGCGCGTTGCCTACGTCGAACAGGGGCTGCGACTCGAAGACGGCACGCTCGATGCAAATCTGGAAGACGGCGTGCTGGTGGTCAACGAGCTCGTGTTCACCGGCACGCCGCGCGTTGCGCCGGACGACAAGCGCGCCGCCGAAGCGGTGAGTTACGCAACGCCGGGGCGCCTGCGGGCAGTGGCCAGGATCGCGCTGCGCACGTTGACCGGCAGCGTCGGCATCCAGGCCGATCGACTGCCGATTTTGCAGCGGCGCGATCGCTGGATGGTCGTCAGTGGCGAAGGCGGTATCACGCTCGCGCCCGAGCGCGCGGAGTTGTACGCGAAGCTGCAGGTGGACGGCGCGTTTATCGACTTCTCTCAGCTGCGTGGCGCACGCACCTTGCCGAACGACGTGGTTGTCGTGCGCGCGCAGCAACCCGGCAAGACCGATGCCACGCCGGTCGAAGTCACAGTCGATGTCCGCGGCAACCTCGGCGAGCGCTTCTACATTCGCGGCGCGGGACTCGAGGCGCGGCTCGACGGCGCGCTCGACATCTCGGGGCAGCCCGGGCAGTTGCTCGCTGAGGGCAACGTGCGCACACGTGGCGGCACTTATCAGGGCTACGGTCAGAGACTGCAGATTCAGCGCGGCATTCTGACGTTTCAGGGGCCGATCGAGAATCCGTCGTTGAATGTTCTCGCGGTGCGCACCGGATTACCGGTCGATGTCGGGGTTTCGATCGGCGGCACCGCGGCACAGCCGATCGTGCGGCTGTATTCGGATCCGTCGATGACCGATGTGGAGAAGCTGAACTGGCTGGTGCTCGGACGGCCGCCGGGCGCATCGGGCGACGGCGGCCAGGAGCGCGCTCTGCTCTCCGCTGCCGCCAGCGCTCTGTTTGCAGGCCAGGGGGATAACGCTAGCGCCGGTTTGATGCGATCGCTCGGCATTGACGAAATCAGTCTCCGTCCCGGGCAGGACAGCTCATCGATCCTGCCGCGCGAAACCGTCGCCGGTACCTTGCGCAGCGCCACCGGCACCACCGCCGCGAGCGATTTTGTAGCGGTCGGCAAACGCCTGAACGACGAGCTTTATCTCACGTTCGAACAGGCGATCTCGGGCGCGTCAACCTATGTCGCGCTGAACTACCAGATCAGCCGGCGCTTGTCGTTGATTGGACGCGCAGGCACGACGACTGCGCTGGACCTCGTCTACTCTATCGCGTTTGATTAACCGGGAGAAAAAGGAATGAGCACTTTCAAAGTAGTCGTGGCGATGTTCGGCTTGGTCTGCGGGGTTGCGTTCGCGCAGACGCCATCGGCAGATGAACAGGCAGTCCGCGCAGCCGACACCGCCGCAGTCACTGCCGTTTTAAAACGCGATATTCCCGCAATGGAAAAACTATGGGCCGAGCAGTTCATGGTGAACTCGCCAAATAATGCCGTCACTCCGAATCGAGCGGCGGTCATTGAGTTCGTGAAGCGCGGCATGATCAACTACTCGTCGTACGAGCAGCAGATCGAGTCGATCCGCATTTACGGCGACACTGCGGTTGTGATGGGCAGCGAAACGGTGCGGCCGATCAGCGGTCCTGCCGCCGGACAGACGGTGCAACGCCGGTTCACCAATGTCTGGCGCAAGGAAGGCGGCACGTGGCGCGGCATCGCGCGGCATGCGAGTGTGGTACCGCCAGCCGCGCCGCGTTGACATTGATTCATGCGGACGAACGGTCATGCTGCACTTCGCGCGCCTGCCAGTGAGGGTCTTTCTCGAAGCATGTACATGGCCGGCCCGTCAGGTGTGACGATAATCTTGACCTGCCGAAAACCTGCCTTCTCGTAGCAGCGGATGGCTCGCAGGTTTGTCGGCGCCGGGTCGGTTTGAATCCTGGTGACCTCGGGACTACGGAACAGCAGATCGACCAAGGCAGATACCAGCTTTGTTCCGAGTCCCCGGCCCAGGAGGGCGGCCTCCGACAGAGACTGGTCAATTCCGCGGACTCCAGGATCGGTTTCTTCTTCCCACCATCCCCCACCGCAGCCGAGTGCCACGTAAGACTGCGCATAGCCGATAGGCTGTTCGCCAAGCATGGCGATGTACGGCGTGACACGCTCCTCGGCCATGACCCTGGGTAGATACTTGGCTCTGATTTGGGCAAGCGTCTGACGCTTCTCCTCGCCACCCCACCATTCAACGATGTGCGGTCGATTGAGCCAGTCGTAGAGCATCGGAATGTCCTGCTCCGTCATGAAGCGAAGCGTTACAGGGGCGTTCGTTGCAGGCATGGTGATTCGCTCTGCGCCGCCTAACCTCGCTTGGTCCAGCTTGCCCGCGCCGCGTCATCTGTGTCGCGCGCATCGACCCAGCGCACGCCATCTGCGGTGGCTTCCTTCTTCCAAAATGGCGCTTCAGTCTTCAGGTAATCCATCACGAACTGGCACGCGGAAAATGCATCGCCGCGATGCGAGCTGGTCGTCACGACCAGCACGATCTGGTCTGCCGGCGCCAGCGTGCCGATACGATGAACGATCAGAACGTCGATGAGCTGCCAGCGTGCCTTGGCCTGTTCAGCGATTGCCGTCAGCGACTTCTCGGTCATGCCGGGATAGTGCTCGAGCGTGATTGAGCCCACCGCGGCACCTTCGTTCAGGTCGCGCACGATGCCGATGAAGCTGGCGACTGCACCGATCTTCGGATTGCCGGCGCGCAGGCGCGCAATCTCGGTGCCTACATCGAAGTCTTCCTGCTGAACCCGTACGCTCATCAGCCACCTGTCACCGGAGGAAAGAACGCGACTTCAGCGCCGTCATGCAACGCGTGGTGATCGTCGACCATCGTTTGATCGACCGCAGCACGCACGCGGCGGATCTCGGCGAACGCTTCAGCCCACGGTTCACCGCGCTGCGCCAACCAAGCGCGCAGTTGGGCAACACTCGTGATGCCGGCCGGCGCATCGACCGTTTCATCGGCACAGCCGACACGCTCGCGCAGCGCGGCGAAATACAGCACGCGCAATTTCACGACTGCAGCTCCGCGAACGGCAAGAAGCGCACGATGTCTCCGCTGCGTATCGAGTGCTCGGCCGGATTGTCGATCAGGCCGTCGGCCCATACGACCGACGTCAGCACGGCAGAACTCTGATCGGCAAACACATCCAGGCCGTTGCGCTCGTTCAGCCGCACCCGCATGAACTCGCGGCGCCGGCTTGCCTCAGGCCAGTCAAAGTCGGCACGCAGTGCCAGCGTTCGCAACGGCTCGATCCTTCCCTGACGCTGCAGGATGAACGGCCGCGCAAACAACACGAAGGTGACGAAGCTCGATACCGGATTGCCGGGCAATCCGATGAACGGCACATCGCGCACGTGACCGAATGCCAGCGGCTTGCCTGGCTTCATCGCAATCTGCCAGAGATCGAGCGTGCCTTCGCCCTGCACGGCAGACTTCACATGGTCTTCCTCGCCGACCGACACACCGCCCGAGGAGATGATCAGATCGGCGCGTGCCGCAGCGCTTGTCAATGCATCGCGTGTACGTTGCAGATCATCCGGCACGATGCCGAGATCGTGCACTTCGCATCCCAGCGATTCGAGCAGGCCGCGCAGCATGAAGCGATTCGAGTTGTAGATGCGGCCCGGCGGCAGCGGCTCGCCCGGCATCACCAGCTCGTCACCGGTGAAAAAGGTCGCGACGCGCAAGCGTCGATAGACGGTCAGCTTGGCAGCGCCGATCGACGCAGCCAGCGCGCAATGCTGCGGCGCTAACCGAGTACCCGGTGTCAGAACAGTCTGACCCTGCTTGATATCGATTCCGGCGCGCCGGATCGCGTCGCCGCGTGGCGGACGCTGGTTCAACGTGACTTTCTCGCCCACAGCGCTGCACTTTTCCTGCATGATCACTGCATCGGCCCCGGCGGGTATCGGCGCGCCGGTGAAGATGCGCGCCGCAGTTCCCGGTTCCAGCGCAGCGCCTACCTGCCCGGCCGCAATGCGCTGGCTGATGCGCAGGGTCGTCGGCACTGCGGGTACATCGAGAGTTCGGACCGCGTAACCATCCATCTGCGAGTTATCAAGCGGTGGAACGTCGATCGACGACACAACTTCCGTCGCCAGCACACGTCCCGCGGCCAGCATTGTTTCAACCGGTTCGACTTCCACGACGGGCTGCGCCGCTGAAAGCAGCTTCTCTAGTGCTTGTTCGACCGAAAGCAATGGCTCAGACGCGGGGCGCCGGTAATTGCAGGAGTTGTGTGACGAACGCCGCGATTTTATCGGGGTTGTTCAAGTCGAGCACCGGCAGGTTCGTGTCAACGGGATGATCGGTCGCGAGCGCAACCACGTTCGCGTCGTGCGGAAAGATCGGCGGCTCAGCGTTGACCGCTCGTCGCACTTCGATCCGAGGAATCTGCCCTTCGCTCTTGAACCCCTCGACGATCACCAGATCGCACGTGGCGAGCTCGCCCAGCAACTCGTCGAGCGTTGCGGGTACAGGCGTTTCAGTCATCAGCGCCCAGCGAGACGCGGTCGCGATCAATACCTGCCCTGCCCCCGCATCGCGGTACCGAAACGAGTCCTTGCCGGGCCGATCCATGTCGAAGCCGTGATGCGCATTCTTGATCGCCGAAACGCGCAAACCCTGCATGCGAAATATCGGAATCAACTTTTCTATCAACGTCGTCTTGCCGCTGTTCGAATAACCGATGAAACCGATCGCTTTCACGATGCATGCAGTGCGATAAACGCCTTGATGCGGCCAACGTCGGCCGGCATCACTTCAAATCGCTGCGGCCGCGCTTCGAGCCCGTCATAGGCCGCCGGCCGCCCGGGTTGGCGGCCGATCGCTTCGATGATCGTTTCGGGAAACTTGGCGGGCAGCGCCGTCTCGAGGCAGATCATCGGAACATCGCGATCGATGTGCTCGAGGGCCACCTTGATGCCGTCCGCGGTGTGCGGATCGACGATCACGCCGTGCCGCTCGTACGTTCTGCGAATCGTGCGCACCCTGTCGCTATGCGTGCTGCGACCGGACACCAGCCCGCTGGCGCCGACGATCGGCCAGATCGGCGTGCCACCCAGGTGAAACTCGCCGCGCGTGTCGAGTTCCCACCACAGCTCCCGTAGCAACTCGGCATCGCGGTCGACGATGTCGAAAATGAATCGCTCGAAATTCGACGCCTTTGAAATATCCATCGAAGGACTGCTGGTCGCGTGCGTCTCCGCGCCGCTGCGCACTCGATAGCGGCCGGTGCGAAAGAATTCGTCGAGCACGTCGTTTTCGTTGGTCGCGAGCACCAGCCGCGCGATCGGCAGCCCCATCTGCTTCGCCACCCATCCCGACAGGATGTTGCCGAAGTTGCCCGACGGCACGGCAAACGACACTGACTGCGCGCTCGACTGCGTGGCAGCGAGATAGCCTTTGAAGTAATAGACAACCTGCGCGACTACCCTGCCCCAGTTGATCGAGTTGACGCTGCCGATGCGATAGCGCTGCTTGAACTCGAGATCGCCGGCAATGGCCTTGACGATGTCCTGACAGTCATCGAACACGCCATCGAGCGCGAGATTGAAAATGTTGGCGTCATCGAGCGAGTACATCTGCGCGCGCTGAAATGCACTCATGCGACGGTTCGGCGACAGCATGAACACGTTGATGCGGTCGCGACCGCGCATTGCGTACTCGGCCGCCGAGCCGGTGTCGCCCGAGGTTGCTCCAAGTACATTCAGATGCTCACCGCGCTGTGCCAGCACCTGCTCGAACAACGCGCCCAGCAACTGCATCGCCAGGTCCTTGAACGCCAAGGTCGGGCCGTTGGAAAGCTCCAGCAGCGCGAGTCCAGGCTGCAGCCAGCGCAGCGGCGCGATGTCGCTCGCGTTGCAGTCGTCGCGCGCGTTGCCGAAGTTCTGGGCGGTGTACGTCGCAAGTGTCAGCGCAGTCAGCTCCTCGGGCCCGATGTCGTCAACGAACTTGCAGATCACCGCGCTTGCCAGATCGCCGTATGAAAGCGAGCGCCACTCATCAAGTTCAGCAGCGGTTACTTGCGGATAGGACGCCGGCACATACAAGCCGGCATCGGAGGCCAACCCCGATAGCAGTATCTCGCTGAAGCTTTGCCCGGGCGCGCGGCCGCGCGTCGAAACGTAGCGCATCGTTGGAGTCAGGCGCTCCGCTGCAAAGAGGGCTCAGAGCGCTGCAGCCTTTGCTCCAGACCGCGCCGGACGCTCGGCCACTCGTCATCGATGATGCTGAACCGGACCGAGTTGCGCTTCCGACCGTTGGGCATGATGCGTTCGTGGCGGACGATGCCTTCCTGCTTCGCGCCGAGACGCAGGATGGCGCTGCGCGAGCTCTCGTTCAGTTCGTCCGTAGTGAACTGCACGCGCACGCAGTCAAGTTGTTCAAACGCGTAACGCAGCATCAGGAACTTGGCTTCCGTATTGACGAACGTCCTTTGCCACGAAGCGGAGATCCACGTGTGGCCGATCTCCAGCTTTCTGTTCTGGCGGTCGATCTTCCAGAAACGGGTCGAGCCGAT
>JBGSWY010000321.1:0-1730 GCA_041751715.1 Burkholderiaceae bacterium | reverse complement strand
CCGCTCGATCGACGAAGTCCAAGCGCGAGCCTCGGAGATTCTAGGCATGCAATTGGTCACGCACCAAACCGGTCCGGGCGGACAGAAGGTGCGGCGCCTGCTGATCGAGGAGGGGGCGGACATTGCGAAGGAGCTCTATGTCGGCATGGTGGTCGATCGGGCGACCCAGCAAGTCACGCTGATTGCGAGCTCCGAAGGTGGCATGGACATCGAGGAAGTCGCCGCGCATACCCCGGAGAAGATTCACAAGGTGCACATCGAGCAGTCGCTCGGACTGAGCGACCGCGACGCCGATGACATCTCGATCAAGATCGGCATCCCGCCCGCCAGCGTGCCGGCAGCGCGTGCGATTTTCCAGGCGCTGTACCAGGCGTTCTGGGAGACCGATGCCTCGCTGGCGGAGATCAATCCGCTGGTGCTGACCGGCGATGGCGGGCTGATCGTTCTCGATTCGAAGATGAACTTCGATTCGAACGCGCTGTACCGGCACCCGGAACTCGTTGCACTGCGCGACCTCGACGAAGAAGACCCGGCCGAGATCGAAGCGTCCAAGTTCGACCTGTCCTACATACAGCTCGATGGCAACATCGGCTGCCTGGTCAACGGCGCGGGGCTGGCGATGGCCACGATGGACACGATCAAGCTGTTCGGGGGCGAGCCGGCCAACTTTCTCGACGTCGGTGGTGGCGCCAATGCGCAAAAGGTCACCGAAGCGTTCAAGCTGATGCTGCGCAATCCGAACCTGAAGGCGATCCTGGTCAATATCTTCGGCGGCATCATGCGCTGCGACGTCATAGCGGAAGGCGTGATCGCCGCATCGCGCGCAGTGCAGCTAAAGGTTCCGCTGGTGGTGCGCATGAAGGGCACCAACGAGCAGCTCGGCAAACAGTTGCTGGCAGACTCCGGTTTGCCGATCATCGCGGCCGATACGATGGCGGAAGCGGCGCAAAAAGTGGTGGCCGCCGCAAACGGATGATGTTGTCGTCCCCGCGCAGGCGGGGACCCAGTGTCTTTATATGGGTAAAAAGAGAAGCAGTTTGCTGTGTACTTAATGTCGAGCCGCAGAAACGGTACTCTTTACGTCGGCGTAACGTCCAATCTGGTCAAGAGAGTATGGCAACACAAAGAAAGAATAGTCGACGGATTCACAACGCAGCATCACGTCGAACTACTGGTCTGGTATGAGTTACATGTCGACGCAGCGAGTGCGATCGCGCGCGAGAAGCAGATCAAAAAGTGGAATCGTTCGTGGAAGATTCGTCTGATCGAAGAAACCAACCCGTACTGGAACGACCAGTATCCAGCAATCGCTGCGTGAAAGTCGCTGGATTCCCGCCTGCGCGGGAATGACAAGGGCCATGAGCATCCTGATCGACAAAAACACCCGCGTGATCACGCAGGGCATCACCGGCAAGACCGGGCAGTTTCACACGCGCATTTGCCGCGATTATGCGAACGGAAGCGCAGCGTTTGTCGCCGGCGTTCACCCGAAAAAGGCGGGTGAGGATTCAGAGGGCATTCCGATCTTCGGCACGGTCAAGGAAGCCAGGCAGCAGACGGGTGCCAACGTGTCGGTGGTCTACGTACCCCCGGCGGGCGCCGCCGAAGCGATCTGGGAGGCGGTCGATGCCGATCTCGACCTCGTGATCTGCATCACCGAAGGCATCCCCGTGCGCGACATGATCGTGGTGCGCGACAGGATGCGCAAAGAGAACAAGCGCACGCTGCTG
>JBGSWY010000320.1:0-2490 GCA_041751715.1 Burkholderiaceae bacterium | reverse complement strand
GGTCACCGAGCGCCAGCCTCGCTCGCGCGTGGTGGCAAGGACGGCCGGCAGCGCACCGAGCACGCTGCGAGCGCCGGGTGCAATCGATTTTTGCCGGCCCTCGATCCCATCGTGCAGCAACACGATCGCTCCGCGCGCGAGGCGTTTGGCAACGCGTGCCGCGACGCGCGCGGCGTCGTCATCGATGCTGTCGAGCGATCGAACGTTCCAGGCGACGCAGCGCAGCCCGAGGCGCGCCAGCGCCGGCTCGGTCAACGGAGTCCGAATGCCGAACGGCGCGCGAAAAAACTGCGGGGCCACGCCGGTGATGTCGGCCAATGCATTCTGCGCGTCACCGATGTCGCCTACCAGCCGGCCGATGCCGTAAAAGCCGAACGCGCGCGAATGTTTGTCGGCATGATTCTCGACCGCGTGCCCGCGTGCCACGATCTCGCGCACCAGCTGCGGATGCGCGCGCGCACGCGATCCGACGCAGAAGAACGTGGCGCGTGCGTTGGCGGCATCGAGCAGATCAAGCACGCGCGGCGTGACCTGCGCATCGGGCCCGTCGTCAAAGGTCAGTGCGATTTCTCCGCGCTCGATAGCGGCGGATGGCAACTGCGAAATCACCGGCCCGAGCGCAGCGCTGGCCGGCACCCAGCCGAACGCAAAGTTCAGTGCATGGCTGCCCACCATTGCACCGAGCGCCCATGGCCAGAGCGCCGGCAGCGCCGCGATCGACGCGACCCCGGCCACATGGCTGCCGGCCAGCAACCAGTGCAGCGGCCCCGGCTGCCAGGAGCGCGCCGGCAACGTGTCACTTCGTGCCGACATATTCCGAGAAGATTCCGAGCTCGACATGCCGCGTGACATTCTTGAAGCCGGCCGCATGCAGCGCTTCGATCACCTGCTGCGGCGGCACGCACGCTTCGATCGAGTCCCAGTAGTAGCGCATCAGCTGCGGCATATCGCGCGAGCGTCCGAACAACCGTGCCATGGCGGGCACTGCATAGCGCATGTAAAAGCGCAGCCAGCGAGTGGCGCGCGCGCCGGCCGGGCGCGTGATCTCCAGCACGCAGGCACGACCTCCCGGCCGCAGCACACGGAAAAATTCGCCGAACACGGCGCGCAGATCGGAGACGTGCCGCAATGCGAATCCCATGCTGACGAAGTCGAACGAAGCATCGGTCGCCGGCAGTTCCTCTGCGCGACCTTCGATCACCTGCATTCCTTCCGGCAAGCGGGCGTGCGCCAGCATGCCCGCGCTCGGATCGACGCCGGTCACGTGGGCGCCACTGCCGCTTAATCGCGCAGCTTCGATGGCGGTCAACCCGGTACCCGTGCCGACGTCGAGCACACGCATGCCCGACACCAGCCCGCCGCGCTGCAGGGCCTGCCGGCGATACCAGGGGCCGCTGCCGAAGGCCATCAGCGACTCGACCCGGTCGTAATCCGCGGCCGTCGTGTCGAAGACGCCCCGCAGCCAGCGATGCCGCGCTGCTTCGTCGGCGTAGTACTCGGTCAGCGGCCGGTGCGGCGGCAGCCGGTCTGATTCATTCATCGGTACGCCCTTCGCGCTTCGCGCTGTCCCGTCGAGCGAGAGATCATGCCGCCAGACCTCCGTTGACTCCGATCACCTGCCGCGTCACGTAAGCCGCGTCGGGTGATAACAAAAAAGCGATCATCGCCGCCACCTCGTCGGGCTGGCCAACGCGTCCGGCGGGAATCATCTTCGTCATTTCGTCCAGCGGCAGTTCGCGCGTCATGTCGGTGGCAATCAGACCCGGCGCGACGCAGTTGACGGTGATGTTACGGCTGGCGAGTTCCAGTGCCAGCGAGCGCGTCGCGCCGATCACCCCCGCCTTGGACGCACTGTAGTTGACTTGTCCGCGATTGCCGATCTGCGCGGACACCGAAGCCAGTGTCACGATGCGGCCGGGCTGGCGTCGGCGAATCATCGGCATCACCAGCGGATGCAGCACGTTGTAGAAGCCGTCGAGGTTGGTGCGCAGAACGCCGTCCCAGTCATCGGCCGACAGGGCGGGAAATACCTGGTCGCGCGAGATGCCGGCATTCAGCACGACGCCGTAAGGCGCGCCATGCGCCTTGACGTGCGCGGCGAGCACTTGCGCGCAGACGGCACGATCGGCAACGTCGAAGGCGAGCACTTCGACTGCCCTGCCCAGTGCGCGCACTTCAGCCGCCACAGCATCGATCGCCTGGGTGGCGCCGGAATGGTGCAGCCACAGATCGTAGCCATCGCGCGCCAGTCGCACTGCGGTCGCGCGACCGATGCCGCGGCTCGATCCGGTCACCAGTACCGTGCCTGTCATCCGAGCGCCTTCGCGACTCGCGCGCGATCGTGGAACGGCAAAGTGAGCCCGGCACTGACGGCGATGCGAGCGGCGGTCATCTCAGCGTGCGCCAGAACGGAAAGAAGTTGAACCAGGCCAGCGGCGCCTCGCGGCACGCACGTTCCAGATACTGGACATAATCGGCGATCACTTCGCG
>JBGSWY010000319.1:0-2476 GCA_041751715.1 Burkholderiaceae bacterium | reverse complement strand
GCGGGCCGCCCGTCGTGGGCAGTGCCGACGCGCGCGAATTGCGCGCGTACGAGGAGCTGTCGCGCGAAGTCAGTCGGGCTCCCGAGCGCGGCTGGTGCTGCCGCGATGGACAGGTCACTTCGTCGTGGTCCGATCGCTGCGCGGTGGGCTTCGATACCGACCGTGCCGATGCGCTGCGCCAATGCCGGCCGGCATTGCCGCCAACGCCGCCAACGCCAACTGATCCGGTGGGCTGGTGCTGCCGCGATGGACGAGTCACACCGTCGATCCGGCGCAGCCAGTGCACGGGCGCGTTCTTCGACAACGAGGCCGCGCTGCGGGCTGGGGGTTGCTATACGCGGCCGCCACCGCCACCGACGCGCGACCCACCGAAAAAGCGTTAAGGCGCGCGGCAACTTACCAATCGCGCGGAGCGCACTTGCGCATTCGGTCACGCTTGATCGCACGCGCGCGTGAATATGCAGTAGGCGCTTGCCCCGGTTCACTTCTACACTCGAAGGCAGAGTCCGGAATCGTTGATCTGCGCGAAAAGCAGAATCTGATTCAGGCAGGAGGTGTCGATGGCCGACGTGTTTGTCAGACTATGCGCGCGCGAAGACAAGGTGCGTGCCGCCGAGATTGTGCATCTGCTCGAAGATTACGGCTGAGAAAAGCTGCTGGGCACCAGCACCGATGATTTGCGCGACGCGCTTGATCGCGCGTCGATTTCAAGGTCGTTCCCTGCTGAGAGGTGAGATGAAGAAGATAGTCGTCAGCTACCGCAGAGAGCCCGATCAATTTGTCGCGGGGCACTTGAGCCGCGAATTGCGAAGCCGGTTCGGCGAGTCGCAGGTGATCCGCGACAAGGAAAGCATCGAGGGGGGAGTGTCGTGGAAACAGTACGTGTTGAACGAGATAGATCGCGACACGGCGCTGCTCGTGCTGATCGGCAAAGACTGGAGCGACGTACGCGACAGCGGTAAAAACCGCCGGCTCGACAATCCCGACGATCCGATACGCCTTGAAATCGCGGACGCAATGCGTGATGGCGCGGCGATCATTCCGCTGCTGCTCGAAAGTGCGCAGATGCCGGCGGCGTCCGCGCTGCCGCCAGAGCTGGTACCACTCGCCGAACTGAATGCGCTGAAGTTGCGTGACGGCGACTGGGAGGCGGACGTAGCGAAGATCGTGCAGCGACTGGAAAGACTCGGAATCAAGCGAAGCGCTGGCGCCGATCCTCTGCCCGTGGCCGCGAAGCGCAGTGCCAAAGCGATCTGGAGTCTCGTTATCGTCGCGCTGGTGGTGATCGGCCTGGCAAACGGAGAAAGCGACGAGGACACGATCATCGGCGCCCTCGCTCTGTCGGCGGTCGCGCTCGGGCTCGCCGGTTTCGCTTACTACGACATCAAGCAGCGCAGAGCCACCGGCAAACGACTCGCGATCGGCGGTCTTGTCGGCTCCATCACCACCGTGTTGATAGCGATCGCGATGAGCCTGATGGAAACGCTGCCGTAATTTTTCGCGAACCTCCCTCAGGGCAGCAGCCTGCCAATCTCCTCGGCCCACGTGGCTGCGAGCTTTTCATAGCCGCGACGATTGGGATGGATTTCGTTGTCCCAGTCGTTCGAGTCGCCCGTTGTTCCCGCAGCCGCAGGTATCAGCGTCGTGGTCAGGTTCATCGTATCGACCACATGAAAATTCGGCAGGTCGATGGATTTGATGCAGGCCGCGAGTTCCTCTAGCAGCAACCGGCTGAGGTCCAGCCAGAGCGCCGGGTCGATTCCCAGCCATACGCATGCGGGAAAGAGCCACGGTCCGCCTCCAACGTGGCGTACCGGTGCGTCGCGCGGCTGCGCCAGAGCGTAGGTATGCATGAACACCGGAACGTCCTTGCTGTCGCTGTCGCCGCCGTCGCGCCCCTGCGCGACGATCTGCGCAACGTTGATCTTGATGTAGTTAAGCAGCGCATCGAGCGCGTCGTCGTCAATGACCGACCGCAGGTTCGATTGGTCGATGCTGCCCGGCGCGTTCGGCCTGACCAGTATTTCCGAACGCTGCGCGTCCTTGTTCCACAAAGCGTCCATCAGGTCATTGCCGCCGCCCGAAAGAAAAATTGCGCTCCAGCGCCGTCCACTCTTGTTTCGCAGATAGAAAAAGAACTGCCGATTGCGCGTCGTCTCATGCATTCGGCGCAGCGTGTCTCCCGGCTCGGAAATATTGAGCACGCAGGCGGGATAGGGCAGCTCCATCAAGGTAAACACGTTGCGGAATTTGGTCGAGCCGTAACTGAACCACGAATCGCCTTCTGCCAGGAATACTCGGGAAAAGTCATTCAAGGACTGTTGGAACTCCACTTTCTCGAAATCGGTGGAGTTCACCTGCGTAATCGGTTGCAGATGGTTGGGCATCGACTTTCCTTGCGATGGCGATCGGATCGTTCTCGCAACGATGTTAGGCGCGTGCGCTGTACGTGCACAAGTAGATCGGCACGGCGACC
>JBGSWY010000318.1:0-4855 GCA_041751715.1 Burkholderiaceae bacterium | reverse complement strand
TGATGAGTCGGTCATGCGTGGTCGATCGATGAGGTCGCTACAGTCGGATCGGTGCAACATAACCGGTCATCTCGAGATAACCGCGGCCGATCTGCTTGCCATTCTCCAGTAAACGGCTCGCGCCCTCCCAGTAAACCGCGCCGGTGCTCAGTCGAGAGTCGAGCTCCTGATCGGTCATCAGCGGTTGCGTGGAAAACGATCGATCGCCGATGCGCACTTGGCGCGCGACGGGCCAGGTGGCGCGCGTGCGCGGTGAGGTCCACTCGGCGAGCGTCGAGAAACGAACCTCGCGCGGTCCATACGTCTGCAATGCCCCCCCGCGCGGCCGCAGCGACGCATACCCATACAGCGGCGCCAGACTCGCGACCGGAAGCTGGCGTCGAATTGAAAATGCCGTCAGTGCGCTGCCATCGTCCAGGTTCATGCCGATCCAGTCCCAGCCGGCTGCTTCTTCCGACAGGAAGGTGCTGGACCACTCATGATCGAGCCAGCCGTGGCCGGTGCGCTCTTCGCTCCTGCCGTCACGCGTTAAGCGCGCGCGCACCGACAGTTGCGGTTGCGAGTAGTAGTAGCTGGCCTGCACGGGCAGCGGACCCTTGCGCGAGTAACCGCCTTCCCCCTGCAGCAACAACGGCTGCGTCGGTTGCGCGTCGAATTCGAGCGTAAAGCCGCGTGCGGCAATCACGCTGCGATAGATGCCGCTTTGTGCTGCACGTACCAGGCGCCAGCGATCGAGCAACACATCGGTGTCTTCGACAGAGGCCGCCGCCGCGCCGAACCCGGTGCGCGCCAACCGCTCGTCATGCAACAGCGCACCGCGCGCCGGATCGGCAATCGCTGCATGTGCGATCACCAGCTGCTTTGCCGCGAACGCGCTCGGGTTGGCCGGATCGATCGAGGTCCGCGTTCTGAAGAACGTGACTTGAAAACCGATGGGCGTTCCGCCGGCTGCGCCGGGGCTATCGAGCCAGCCGGTCAGGTACCACCACTCGGTTCGATACTCCGGATGCGCGCCATGGTCGCGCGGAAATACCAGCGGCCGCGGAAATACTTCGGCGTATTCAGGCTGTATCAGCGCCTGAGCCTGCACCCGGTATGACGCCACCGCAGCGGCAGCCAGCATGAACGCGCGGCGCGACGCCATCACCAGTCTTCGCTCACCGCGCGCACCGCGTCGATCGACACCGCGCGGCGGCCGGCGAGCACCGCTGTGGCCACCGCCGCGACCATCAACGCAATCATCAGCGCTGCTATCAGTCCGTGCGGCGCGTCGAAGTCCATCGTCCAGTTAAACGACTGCGGATTGATCACTTCGATCAATACCACCGAGATCACGAGGCCGGTGACCAGGCCCACCGCGATCGAGAGCGCGGTCAGCAACGCGCCTTCAACCGCGAGCATCTGCAGGATCTGCCGCCGTGTCAATCCAATGTGACGCAGCATCCCGAACTCGCGCGTGCGTGCAATCGCCTGCGATGAGAACGTCGCGGCGATTCCGATCAGGCCGATCGCGATCGCCGCAATTTCCAGCACGTAGGTGACCGCGAAACTGCGGTCGAAGATCTGCAAACTCAGCTCCCGGATCTCGCCGGTTTCGGCAAGCTCGACCGCCGGTGAATCAAGCTGCGTGCGCAGAGCTTCAATCATGCGGCTCGCGGTCATGCCGGGCGCGAGCCACACGCCGGCATCGGTCACCGTGCGATCGCCGGTCAACGCCTGATAATCGGAGGTGCGCATCGCGATCGCGCCGAACTGACGCGCGTAGTCGCGCCAGACGCCGGCGACGGTAAACGGCTGCACGCGCCCGGCCAGCGGCACTTCGACCACCTGGCCTATACGCATGCCGTAGATCTCGACCATCGGTTCGGTGATCCAGATCGGGGGCGGCATGCCGGGCGCCCACTGCGCGGTGGCGCCGGTCAGCGGCAGCGTTGCCCCTGGATTATCGATCTCGATCGGCCGCGCGAGCAGCGTCACTTGTGCACGCTGCGGATCGAGCTGGAGTCTGACTGCACGCGAAAACTCCGCGCGTGCAACACCCGGGTGCGACCTGATGCGCTCGATGTCGGCTTGCGAAAAGAATGCGGTCGATGCACCCGGCGCGGCGCGTACATAGAGCTGGGCCGGCAGGATGCGCTGCAGCCAGTCGTCGACCGAGCCGCGAAAGCTGGCAACCATCGTTGCCATCGCGATCATCAACGCGAAGCTGGCAACAATGCCGGCCATGCCGATCGCCGCAAAGCTCGGCGCCTGCGCGATCCGCGTCACTGCGAGCAGCAGCGCCGGCGACTTCGCGGCGGCCGCAGAGCGTTCAAGACGTCGCGCCAGCCGCCCGAACACCGTGCGCGCAAGGCGCGGCTGCAATGCGATGGCACCGATCAACACCGCCGCGATCGCCATGTATCCGAACACCGGAATGCCGTTGAGCGGGGGCAACCAGACCAGCAACGCGGCGAGCATCAGCATCGAGACGCCCGGCCAGGCGCGGCCCAGCGGCTTGAACGCATCTTCTTCTGCCCCCGCCTTCATCGCCAGCGCGGGCGAAGTGCGTGCAGCATCGCGCGCGGGCAGCCAACTGCCGGCGATGGCGGCAACCAGGCCGAGGATGAAAAACGCGGCGAGTGAAGCCGCCGAGTACTCGATTTCAGGGCGCGTGCCCGGGAAGAATCCGCTGCCCAGATCGCCGCCGAGCAGTTGCAGGCTCAACGCCGCCAGCGCTGCACCGAGCGCCAGACCGAGCGCACTGCCGACCGCGCCGAGCAGCAGCGCTTCGCCGATCAACAGCCACTGGACTTCGCCCGCGGTGACTCCGGTTACTCGCAAAAAGGCCAGCTGCGAGCGGCGCGCCACCGTGGCCTGCGCCTGCAGCGACAGCACCAGGAAGGCGCCGGTGAACAACGCGACCAGTGCGAGCACGCTCAGGTTGACGCGATAAGCGCGCGACAGGTTCGAAACGCGCGTGGCTTCGATGTCGGTGCTGCTCAATGCAACGCCGGGCGGCAGCGCAAGCGTCTGCGCAACAGATTCGGGCGTGGCTCCGGGCGCCAGTTTCAGATCGATGCGGGTCAGCGTTCCAATCCGATCGAGCCGCCATTGAGCGAAACCGAGATCCATCACGCCAATCAGTTGTTCGCCCGGTGCACCGGGCAGGGTGCCGACGACGGTCAACTCGACGACGCGGTCTGCGACTTGCATGCGCAGGCGATCGCCGGTGTTGAGCTTGAAGTTCCGCAGCGCTGCAGGCGAAAGGAAGATGCCGTCGTCGAGCAATGCAACCCGCGAATCGGTTTTCGCCGGCAACGGCAGGAGCGTCGATGACAGCGCCGCCGCGCGAAAGGCATCGAGCCCGATGATCGTCAGCAGAGGCGCGCTCATCTTCTCGGCGCGGGCGGCGCTATCCAGCACCGCTGCGCTGACCGTCAGCCGCGGGCTTGCAAGCTCCACGGCAGGATGGGCAATCGCGCGCTCCAGTACACGCTCATCGAATCCCTGCGCCGGGCCGGTGATCGATGCATCCGCCTGACCGGTAGCAGAACGCACTGCCGAAGAAAATTCATTCAGCGCCGACGCGTTGATCAACTGCACTGCATAGCCCAGTGCAACGCCGACCGCGATCGCGATGACTTGCACCACCGTGCGCAGCCGGTGCTGCCGCGCATAGCCGGCGATCACGTGCCATGCCAGCCAGAACATCGCTTACAACGCCGGCCGCAGGCGGCCGTGATCGAGCACGATGATGCGATCCGCTGATTGCGCCGCTGATGCGGAGTGCGTCACCAGTACGCCGCCCGCACTGCGCGAGCGAATCTCGTGCGCCAGCACGCTCAGCACGGTTTGAGCAGTATCCGGATCCAGATTGCCGGTCGGCTCGTCGGCCAGGATCAGGGCGGGGCGATGCACCAGCGCACGCGCGATCGCGACCCGTTGCAGCTCGCCGCCGGATAGCTCGCGCGGCATGCTCGCGCCGCGATCTCCCAGGCCCACTGCTGTCAACAGATCTGCTACACGCACCGCGCGCGCAGCACGCTCGCTGCCAAGCAGAACCATCGGTAACCCGACGTTCTGCCCGACGGTCAGATGCGGCAGGATGTGAAACGACTGAAACACAAAGCCGACCCTGGCGCGCCGCGTCAACGTGCGATCGTCGTCGTTCATCGCGGCCAGGTTTGCACCGTCCACCGCAACGACGCCTGCATCGGGTCGATCAAGACCTGCAATCAGATTCAACAGGGTCGATTTGCCGGAGCCCGATTCACCGACAATCGCGATGTACTCGCCGGCCGCCACTTCGAGGTCCAGACCATCGAGCACCGTGCGCGCGCCGAACCGCTTGACCAGACCTACGACCGAGAGCATGCGGGGATTCTACGGAGAGCATGGCGGGCTCTCGCTACAATCGCGGCCCAACGCTTGCACCCGCCGCTTTGAGCCATCTTGCAGTCACCTTTGACGACATCATCGCAGCGCAGGCGCGCCTTGCCGGGCACGTGGAGAACACGCCGTGCCTGCATTCGCAGACCTTGTCGCAGATCACCGGCGCCGACGTTTACCTGAAGTTCGAGAACCTGCAGTTCACCTCGTCGTTCAAGGAGCGTGGCGCGCTGAACAAACTTTCATTGTTGTCGCAGCAGCAGCGCGATAAAGGCGTGATCGCCGTGTCGGCCGGCAATCATGCGCAGGGCGTGGCGTATCACGCGCAGCGGCTGGGTGTACCGGCAGTGATCGTGATGCCGCGCTTCTCGCCGATGGTCAAGATAGAGCGCACGCGCGGCTTCGGTGCAGAGATCGTGCTTTCAGGCGATACGTTCGACGATGCGAAGACCGAAGCGGCACGGCTCGCGAGCTCGCGAGCGCT
>JBGSWY010000317.1:0-15775 GCA_041751715.1 Burkholderiaceae bacterium | reverse complement strand
TCTGCCACGGTGCGAGCGGCATCGAAGACGTGACGAGAGCGACCTTCATCGTGGTGGAAACTGACTCGCGGAGCAGGCAATCAGAGAGCGCCTTCGCTTGCTGGGTCGTCAGGCGGCTTTGCGTTGCACGCTTGCTGCCAGCAAGCCGCATACAGCGTCAGTGACCATGGCCGTGGTGGCTTTGCCGCCGAGGTCGGCGGTATGAAGAGCAGGGTTCGCGGTGACCTGCTCAATGGCTTGCATCACGCGCTTGGCTGCATCGAACTCACCCAGGTGCTCCAGCAGCATCACGACCGACCAGAAAGTGCCGATCGGATTGGCCAGGCCCTTGCCCATGATGTCGAAGGCCGAGCCGTGGATCGGCTCGAACATCGACGGGTAGCGGCGTTCGGGATCGATGTTGCCGGTGGGAGCGATACCGAGGCTGCCGGCCAGCGCCGCCGCCAGATCGCTCAGGATGTCGGCGTGCAGATTGGTTGCGACAATCGTGTCGAGTGAGGCGGGGCGGTTGATCATGCGCGCGGTCGAAGCATCCACCAGCTCTTTGTCCCAGGTAACAGCGGGGAATTCCTTGGAGATCTGAAGCGCGATCTCATCCCACATCACCATAGCGTGGCGCTGGGCATTGCTCTTGGTGATCACGGTCAGCAGCTTGCGCGGCCGGCTCTGCGCCAGCTTGAAGGCGAAGCGCATGATGCGTTCGACACCCGCGCGCGTCATCATCGATACGTCGGTGGCAGCCTCGATCGGGTGGCCCTGGTGCACGCGGCCGCCGACACCCGCGTACTCGCCTTCGGAATTTTCACGCACGATGACCCAGTCGAGGTCTTCAATCTTGCAGCGCTTCAGTGGGCCGTCGATGCCGGGCAGGATGCGCGTCGGGCGCACATTGGCGTACTGGTCGAAGCCCTGGCAGATCTTCAGGCGAAGGCCCCACAGCGTGATGTGATCGGGAACGTGCGGGTCGCCGGCGGACCCGAAAAGGATTGCATCCTTGCCTCGCAACGCATTCAGGCCGTCGTCCGGCATCATCACGCCGTGCTGCCGATAGTAGTCGGCACCCCAGTCGAAGTTCTCAAACTCGAAACGGAAGGCCTTGCTCGATGTGGCGAGCGCTTCCATTACTTTCTGGCCGGCAGGAACAACTTCCTTGCCGATGCCGTCTCCGGGGATGGTTGCGATGCGATACGTTTTCATGCGTTGTCTCCGGATGGCTACGCTATATGAGTGAGCGTAGTGCCTCGACGACTTTTTGTTCTTCGGGGAACTGTCCCGTAGCATGCTTCGAGAAGATAAGCGTCCCATTGGCGACGACGTCAAAGACTCCGTTGTCGCCTTTGATCAGCCGGGGTTCGACTCCCAGTTCCTGAGACAGCCTGGCCCCCAGACTGGAGGCGCGAGGAAGGTAGTTTCAGCGCACGCAGTACGTGATCGAGATGTTCATCTCTCGTACTCCAACTAGCGCCGGCTTAGCGCTCCGGTCGGTGGACGGGCTGGGCTTAGCTCCTCCACGGGCGGCGTCCGGTGCGGCGGCCTGGGTTTGGCAATTGGATGTTCCGGGCGCGGCTTCACGTGACCAATATTGCGGCCATGCAGCGGCCGCCCGTACCCGTAGGCCGGTACGTAGACATCGGTGTAAATGACCTCGGGTTGAGCATATTCGCGCGCCTGTTCACGGGCACGTAGTTCCTCGACTTCGCGTTCGAGTCGCTGCAGACGTAGCTGATCTTCGCGCTCGCGGAAGCGATCTTTTTCCTCCTTCGACATGCCCGGCACAACGCTGACGGTGCCCGCATCCATTCCGACCATACGCACGTTCTTCGTCCGCTGGGGAGGTGTGTTGCCGTAATGCACCGAGCCGTCGGCCTCAACCCACTTGTAGATTTCGGACAGCGCCGCCTGCGGAGCGAGAATGAGCGTCGCTGCGACGAGGGCTATCGAGAGCGGGCGTGCGTGCATGGTCCGAGCCACGATGCGCCGGATAACTTTGGATGTCAATCGCGAACGACCCGACGCGATTGCTGCACCCTTTCCTAGGCAGCCGCACGCGACCGTGGGAGCACGCGGCCAGTTTCGAGGAGCGTCTTGAGATTCGAAAGAACCATCGGCCAGCCGCCCGATATCCCCGCGAGCATCTTGGGGTCGCGCTCGAGGTCGTCATGGGTGACCGTCAAGCGAACGAGCCCGTCGCCATGCGGCTCGATATCGAATGAAACACGCGAATGTTTCGAGTCATCCTCGGCGTCCTGCGGCCGGGCCCATGTGAAAACCAGGCGGCGTGGAGGGGAACTCTCGACGACGTTGCCGACGATGTCGACCGTGCGAGGATCGTCGGAGCGTTGGTGCTCCCATCGAGAACCGGGTTTCCAATCCGACACGTTCATCCGTGCGCACTCGCCACGCGGACCTACCCAGTACTGGCGCATTACGTCGGTGTCGACCAACGCCTGCCACACCTTCTCCGGCGTCGTTGCGATGTAGGTCACGTACACGTAGTCAGGCTTTTTCATCGTCATCACCTTCCAGTTTCTTCTTGAGGTCGCGCAGCGCACTGAGGCGGCTGCGCTCAAATTTTTCGATCCAGCGCTCGTAAATCTGGTGCAGTGGCACCGGGTTCAGGTAGTGGAGCTTTTCCCGGCCTTGCCAAACGATGACGACGAGGTTCGCTTCCTCGAGCAATTGCAAGTGCTGTGTCACGGCCTGGCGTGTCATGTCCATGTCTTCGCACAGTGCCTGCAGCGTCTGGCCGTTCTCCCGATGCAGCAGGTCAAGCAGGCGCCTGCGGGTCGGGTCGGCCAGCGCTTTGAAGACTCGGTCGACGTTCGGGGACCTGGTAACCAATGGCGCTTTAGTTCCAGTTGTCGATCTTGGTGTCGTTCGGGTTTGGAGCACCTTTCCCGGTTTCCAGAAGGGACTTCAAGCTCATCAGAAAAATCGCCCACTTGGTGCTGCAGTGGTGCATGAACTCCACCGCCTCCTTCCAATCCTGGTGTTTGAATAGGAGGATGGAATAGTCGCCATCTTGTTTGAGGTCCCAACTCACCTTGGTGCCGATCCATTCTTCGGGCCCGCCGACCACTTGCCATAGCACTCGCTTGGCAGGATGGAGCTCGAGAACTTTCATGTCGAAACCGCCGGCGTCGAAGCGGAACTGGAGCACTCCGCCGACGTTGCTTTCTCCCTGCGTGCTGTTTGTCCACCAGGCCGCCAGCCCCTCGCGCGTGGTCAGCGCTTCGTAGACGTTATCCAAAGACGATTTGATTCCGACTCTATGCAGGATATCTGCCACTTGTTTTCCTCTCTACGGCTATTCGAAACGGCTGCATGCGTTGTGAAACGTGGTGAATAATAGGCAAGTATTTAGTTGCATGTCAAGTACGCTCACCCGATTCATCTCATCGAACAGTTTTTGTATAGCCGCTGATGCAAAATCAGCGCGTTACGCTCGCTTTCAAATCGCACGCTCATGTCTTTCATCAGTACTCGCCGCCTGATCTTCGGCACCGTCCTCGCGAGCTTCGTGCTGGCGTTCTTTCACCGCATTGCTCCGGCCGCCATCGCCTCTGAGCTCGCGCGCGATCTGGCGCTTAACGCGACGCTGCTCGGTACGCTGGCTGCGACCTATTTCTACGTCTACACGCTGCTGCAGGTGCCGGTCGGCGTGCTGGCCGATACGCTTGGCCCGCGCAAGATAATTTCCTGCGGCTCCATTGTTGCGGGCGTCGGCTCCCTGGTGTTCGCGCTAGCGTCCTCGTTTGAGATGGCGGCCGCGGGGCGCACTTTGGTCGGTATCGGTGTGTCGGTCGCGTTCATCGCGGTCTTGAAAATCTTGGCCGACTGGTTCCCCGCAAACCGGTTTGCGACGCTTTCTGGCGCCACGATGCTGGCCGGAAACCTCGGAGCGGTCATCGCCGGTGCGCCGCTGGCATGGATCGTCACGCACGCGTCGTGGCGCACGGTCTTCGTGGCGCTTGCGTTGCTGTCTACGTTGTTAGGAATCATCTCGTGGTGGATCGTGCGCGACACGCCCCAAGCGCGCGGATTCGCGCCGGTAAACGTGTCTACTGCGGAAGCCAAGGAGCGCTTGCATTGGACGCATGCGCTTGCGAGCGTTGTTCGCAATCCGGCAACCTGGCCGGGCTTCTTCGTCAACGCTGGCATCGGCGGAAGCTTTCTGGCGTTCGCTGGGTTATGGGCGGTGCCGTGGCTGGAGCACGCCTATCAGATGTCACGCGTAACGGCAGCACAGCACGCGAGCGCGTTGCTGATCGGCGTGGCGTTCGGTTCGCTTGCAATCGGCATGCTTTCAGATCGTCTTGGCAGCCGCCGCGCAGTGATGCGTGCATTCGCGCTGCTCTACGTGGCCTCGTGGCTGCCGCTGATCCTGCGCGTCGATTGGCCGGTCACGGCAACGATCGCGTGGTTTCTGTTGATGGGTCTACTGATCCCGGGCTTCACGCTGTCTTGGACGATCGCGAAAGAAGTAAACCGGCCTGAGCATTCGGGCATCGCAACGTCGGTCGTGAACGTCGGGATCTTCTTCGGTGCCGGCGTGTTGCAACCGGCGGTTGGCTGGTTAATCGATCGTGGCAGTAGCGCAGGCGATGCCAATTCAGCGTGGCAGCAAGGCTTGTTGCTGATGGCTGCCGCTGCGGCGTTCGGTGCGCTGATGACGATGCTGGTGACCGATCGACCGTACCGAGTCGCCATACCGACGGGGCGTGCTGTTCGGTGATGCGTGACCGCTAGTGGCTTGAAAGCGAACCCGGGCTGTCAATCTAGGTATTTCTTCAGCGCCTCGAAGCCGGCCTGATAAACATTCCGACCAACCTGCTCGGTCAGCTCCTGCTCGCGCCCTTGCGGCGTTGCGAAGGTCGACTCCCAGTGCCAGAACGTGCGATCGCCGTCGGTGACGCGCTTCAGGCGCACGGTGGCCACGTAGCGATACAGCGGAATCGTTGAATCGAGGATGCAGTAGGTGGAGACCCAGTCGCGGTCGGACAGCGTAAGCAACTGCTCGCGCAGATGTGCTCCGTCCTTCAATCGGAAGTTACGAACGCATCCCACCCGATCGGGCAACAGTCCGTCTTCGATGTGGCTCTCTGCGATAGCCGGATGCCAGTGCACATGCGAGTTGAAGTCACGCAGTACCGGCCACACGCGCTCGATCGGTTGGTCGATCACGGTGGACCGGGTGACGCGCTGCAACGACATGCGCGCTCAGTTGCTCCAAGTCACGCAGCGGCTTTCAGGAAGCGCTGCTTCAGCGCGTCAAATCCGCCCTGGAAAACATCATGGCCGATCAGCTGCGTCAGCTCGCGCTCGCGGCCCGGCGCGCAGTCGAACTCGGCGCTCCATTCGGCGAAGGTGCGATTGCCGTCGGTGATCGGCGTCAGCTTCAGCGTGGCGATGTAGTTTTCGACGCCCATCGGCGATTCGAGAATCGAGTACGTGCATTCGTATTCGAAGTCGGACAGCGTCAGCAGCCGCTCTCGGATGACGCCGCCGTCGCGCGTGCGGAAGTTGCGCACGCAGCCGACACGGTCCGATGGCACGCCGGCTTCGATGCGCGACTCGGCGATTCCCGGATGCCAGCTCGGCAAGCCGTTGAAGTCGCGCACCTGTTGCCAGACCGAGTCGGCGGGCGCGTCGATTACGCTCGATGTGTAGACACGAATCATCGGCTCATCACTCGCCGCTGCCCTTGCTACTGCTCGGCAACGCGGTCTTGCCCATGCTCTGCGCGATCTGGCCCAGCTCTCCGCCCTGGACTCCGATCTCGCGCAGCAGTTGATCCACCAGCGGCGCCTGCGCGCGGAATCGCAGGGCGCTGTTGACGACGCTGTCCGCGAGACCGACTTCCATCTCGCCGTTGCCGTTGCCACGACTACCGCCGCCGCCGAGTCCATCGACGTGCAGTATCTTGATGCCTTCGATGCGCTCCATCGGCTTGACGCTCTCGCGAATAATTCCTTCCATCTTGTCGACCAGCCGCATGCGCAGCAGTGACATGCGCGCATCTGGCGTCAGCATGTTGTGCGCTTCGTTCATCAGCCGCGCGCCTTCGGCCTCGATCTCATGGCGAATCCTGAGTGCCATCGTGCGTATCTTGTCCGAGTCGGCTTCGGCTTCCGCCTCTGCACGCCGTGCCGCGCCGCGATCGGCCGATGCCATCTTCTCCGATTCGGCGGCCATCGTGAGCCGGATTCCTTCGCGCTGCGCCTCCTTTGACGCTTCGATCAGGTCGATCTGTTTGCGGCGCTCGGCCATCTCTGTCTCGCGCGCGGTGAACACGCGCTCCTCTTCGGTGACCGCCTTCGCGCGTGCCTGATCGGCGGCGGCGCGTGCTTCGCTCTCGGCCTTGCTCTGTTGCGCGATCGCAATCGATCGCTTCTGTTCGGCCAGCTCCACCGTCTGGCGGCGCTCTATCTCGCGCGCCTGAAGTCCGCCCTCCTTGGAGATGCGCTGCTCCTCCAGCACGCGGTCGGTGGCGAGGCGTGCCATCTCGATCGCCTCACGCGCCGAGATCTGTGACGTCTCGACTTCGCGTTCGCTGGTGGAGCGCTCGCGCGCGAGCTCGGTGCGCTGCTGCGCGCGCGCGACTTCGACTTCGCGCTCCTGACTCAGGCGCGCGTATTCAGCTTCGCGGTCGATATCGAGCGACAGCTTCTCCGCTTCGAGATTCTTGCTGCGGATCGAGATCATCGTGTCCTGCTCGACGTCGTTGCGCTGCTTCTTGCGCCGCTCGATGGTTTCTGTCAGTCGTGTCAGACCTTCGGCGTCGAACGCGTTGCTCGGGTTGAAGTACTCCATCGCCGTCTGGTCGAGCTGCGTCAACGATGCCGCTTCGAGCTCGAGCCCGTTCTTCAGCAGGTCTTCGGCGACGACCTGGCGCACGCGCTTCACATAATCGCCGCGCCGCTCGTGCAGTTCCTCCATCGTCATTTCGGCCGCTGCAGTGCGCAACGCATCGACGAACTTGCCTTCGAGCAGCTCCTTCAGCTTTTCGGGTTCGAGGGTGCGCGTACCGAGCGTCTGCGCTGCGTCGGCCACCGCATGCGCGTCCGCTTTCACGCGCACGTAGAACTCCGAGATCACGTCGACCCGCATGCGGTCCTTGGTGATCAGCGCCTTTTCGCGTCCGCGCGCGACTTCGAGGCGCAGCGTGTTCATGTTGACCGGAATCACGTCGTGCACGATTGGCAGCACGAACGCGCCGCCGCCCAACACAACTTTCTGCCCGCCGAGCCCCGTCCGCACGAAACTGCGCTCCTTCGACGAGCGCAGATACAGCCAGTGAAACAACCCCACGATCACCGCGACGACGATCGCGACGGCGATCAGGCCGAGGATGAAGATGCCGAAGTCCGATCCGCTCATGACGTACTCCTTTAATGAGCTTCCTTGTTGATGTTTACGAAACGTTTAGTCTGCTGTGTCATCGCCATCTCGGTCGGCAGGCGCTCCATGCTCGACGCGCCGTAGAAGCCGTGACACCGCGGCACCCGCTGCAGGATCGACTCCGCATCTTCGGGCGTTGCGATCGGGCCGCCATGGCACAGCACGATGATGTCCGGGTTCACGCTGCGCGCGGCCGCCGACCATGCTTCGATGCGCGGCACGCATTCATCGAGCGTCAGGCCGGTTTGGGCGCCGATCGCGCCACCGGTCGTCAGGCCGAGATGGCACACGACGATGTCGGCGCCGGCATCGGCCATCTCGATCGCCTCGCTTTCGGAGAACACGTAGGGCGTGGTCAGCAGATCGAGCGAGTGCGCCGCGCGAATCATCTGGACTTCGAGCGCGTAGCCCATCCCGGTCTCTTCCAGGTTGGCGCGGAACGTGCCGTCGATCAGCCCGACACTGGGAAAGTTCTGCACGCCCGAGAAGCCGAGGTCGGCGAGCTGGCGCAGAAACTGCGGCAGCAGCATGAACGGGTCGGTGCCGTTGACGCCGGCGAGCACCGGCGTGTGGTGCACCACTGGCAACACCTCGCGCGCCATATCGACCACGATCTCGTTGGCGTTGCCGTAGGCGAGCAGGCCGGCGAGCGAGCCGCGCCCCGCCATGCGATAGCGGCCCGAGTTGTAGATGACGATCAGGTCGATGCCGCCGGCTTCTTCGCACTTGGCGGACAGGCCGGTGCCCGCGCCTCCGCCGACGATCGGCTCGCCGCGCGCGATCTTGCCGTGCAGGCGTTTGAGGATTTCGTTGCGGGCGATTCGTGGCATGGATTCAGTCGTTGAACATCAGTGCACTGCGCTGCGCGCGGTTGCGCCGTCAGCGCAGACTTCGAGAAACTGCGCGACCAGCAGGTCGGAGAACGCCGGGTCGTTCAGATGCAGCGGGCTGCGGATCAGCCTGCGCCGCGGACCGGCACGAAAGTTCGATTCGAGCGCGGTGAAGAGCGCTTTGTCCGCCACCGGATCCCAGAACTGCTTGCCCGGCGCGTCGAGTGCGGACACGCCGCCTTCCGGAATGATGAAGCGCAGCGGACCTTCCATCCGGTTCAGCTTGCCTGCGATGAATTCGCCGATCGCCCTGCATTCATCGGCGGTGGTGCGCATCAACGTCACGTTGGCGTTGTGCTTGACGAGATTGCGGCCCTTGAACTGCGCGGGCACGGTATCGAAGGCCCAGAAGTTCACCATGTCGAGCGCACCGCACGAACCGACGTACGGAACAGGGCGCCGCGCAAACACATCGAAGCGCTCGGGGCCCGCGCTCAACACGCCGCCGACAATCTCGTCGCACACTTCGGTGGTGGAGATATCGAGCACGCCGGCCAGCAGTTGCGAGTCCACCAGCTTTTCCATCGATTGGCCGCCGGTACCGGTCGCATGGAACACCAGGCAGTCGAACTCGCCTTGCAATTGCTTGGTCACCGCCTGCACGCAGGTTGTCGTGACGCCGAACATCGTCAGCCCGATGGCAGGCTTGGATTCGGAAACCGCCATGCGCGCGTGCGCGATCATGCCGGCCAGCGCATGCGCGGCGTTTGCCAGAACTTTTTCGCTGATGCGATTGATGCCGGATACGTCCGTGACCGAATACATCATGCAGATATCGCTCGGCCCTACATAGGGCCGAACGTCGCCCGAGGCGACGGTGGAGACCATCAGCTTGGGTACACCGATCGGAAGCGCGCGCATCGCCTGCGTCGCCAGCGCCGTCCCGCCCGAGCCACCGGCCGACACGATGCCACCGAGGTCGCGCCGGCCGACCAGAAAGTGTTCGAACGCGATCGCCATGTTGCTGACCGCCGAGCCGCGATCGCCGGTGAACACTGCGCGCTCGCCTTGTGGATGATGGCGCGCTACTTCGCGCGGATGGATGTTCGCCGTCGAGGTGGCGCCTGAAGTGGACAGGTCGATCGTCACGGTGCGCAGGCCGAGCTTTTCGATGCACTGCTTCAGATAGAAAAGCTCTCGGCCCTTCGTGTCGAAGGTGCCGGCGACGTAGGCGGCGCGCTGCATGCTGCCTGCCACCGGGAATGCAAAGACGCGTGCTTCTCGACTCTCCGTCGGGGGAGCGGCAGGGGGTGAGGGCACCTCGTTAGCGGCAACATCAGAAAGCGAAGCGCGCACCTCGCGATCGTGAATGGAAACATCAGGCTGCGCCGCGTTCCATCGTGTCAATCCGCGCACGGTCTGCGTTGGCGTACTGCCTGGCACTGCGTCCGCATGCGCCCTCCGCACCGTGAACACACGCGCGTCGCTTGACGCTGGCGCGTCAACGCTCAGCGGCACTTCAGGCTCGTCCGACGCGGTATGCACACCGAGCAAGCGTTGCTGCAGCTCCGTATCCGCGGCAAGTTCGCGCGCTGACATTTCGCGCGCGATGCGCCCGTTGACCATCACTGCCACGCGGTCGGCTACATCCATCGCCACGCCGATGTTCTGCTCGATCAGCAGCACTGCGATGGCGCCGCCTTCGGAAGTCGCGTGCGACAGCTGCTTCAGCGTTGCAACGACCTGCTCGACCAACACCGGCGCCAGTCCTTCGGTCGGCTCGTCCATCACCAGCACGCGCGGGTTGAACAGCAGCGCGCGACCGATTGCCAGCATCTGTTGCTCGCCGCCCGACAGCTCGGCGCCGCCGTTGCGCCGGCGCTCTGCCAGCCGTGGGAACAGCGAGTAGATGCGATCGACTGTCCACGCGCCCTGACGCGCGCTTTTGGCGGCGAGCCGCAGATGCTCATCGACCGAGAGCGAAGGCCAGACTCGCCGGCCCTGCGGCACATAGCCGATGCCGAGCCCGGTGATCGTGCTGGGCGCTTGCCCGAGAATCTCGCGGCCCGCCAGTTGAACACTGCCGCGCGCCGGAATCAGGCCGGTGATCGCATTGCACAGCGTCGTCTTGCCCATACCGTTGCGGCCGACCACGCCGAGCACGCCCGAGTGCAAGGTGAGCGACACATCCTGCAACGCGTGAGCGCGCCCGTAATAGACATCGAGATTGCGCACTTCGAGCGCGGGAGTCGTGGATTCAATGGCCATGCAGCCCTCCAGCATGTCCCTTCGCGCCCATATAGATCGCGTGCACTTCGGCGTCGTCCTGAATCTCCTGTGGCGATCCGTGCTTCAGCACGCGGCCGTTATGCATCACGGTGACGTAATCGGCGACACCGAGCGCGATATCGAGATCGTGTTCGATCAACACGAAGCCCAGATGTCGCGGCAAGGCTTTCAGAAGCGCCACCAGCTCGCGCCGTTCCGCCGGCGAAAGTCCGGCTGCCGGTTCGTCGAACAGGATCAGTCGCGGAGCACCCGCGAGCGCCATGCCGACTTCGAGTTGCCGCTGCTGCCCATGCGACAGCGAGGAAACAAGCACGTCGCCCACCGCATCGAGCCGCGCCTGGTGCAGCAACGCCTCTGCCGCGACCGAGCTCGGGTCCGACCGTGCCGGGCGTTTCATATTGAAGCGGCCGCGCGTCGCGCCACGCACTGCTAGAAAAAGGTTGTCGCGCACTGACAGTTCGCGAAACAGCAGCGACGATTGGTACGTGCGCCGCAAACCGCGCCGAATGCGCTCGTGCGGGGGCAAGTTCGTGATGTCTTCGCCGAAGAACTGAACCCGCCCGTGTGTGGGCGGAAAGTCGCCGGTGATCGCGTTGAACAGCGTCGTCTTGCCGGCACCGTTGGCGCCGAGAATTGCACGACGCTCGCCGGCCGGCACGGTAAATGTGATGTCTTCGATCGCACGCAAAGCGCCGAACTGCCGCGTGACACTGTCGAGCACGAGCGCGTTGCCTGACAACGCGGCGGAATGACTCCGCGTAACGTCGTCACGTGCAACAGCGGGTAGTTCCAGGACGGCAGCCATAGGAAGGAGGCGGGCGTTGGCCCGCCTCTTCTTATCGTCTTACGGGCAATCGGGCACGTCGCGCGAGCCCATCTTGAAGTCAGCCGGTTTCTGGCCGAAGGTCTGCGTGACGTTGTCGGTCTTGCCGATCACCTTGTTGTACAGCCCGCCCTTGGCATCCTTTGCAACTTCCGTGATGAACGTGGTGCCGATGGCTTGGCGGTTTTCATCAAGCTTGATGTCGCCGACCGGTGTCTTCAGCGTCATCTTCGCCAGTGCGGCGCGGTACTTCTTGTGCCCGTCGCTCAAGTCACCCTTGACGGCTTCAAGCCCATCGAGCGCCGCCTTCATGTTGATGTAGTAGGCGACCGCGAACAGGCCGGGGCTTGGATAACCGTCGGGAAAGTTCTTCTTGTAGCTCGCAACGAAAGCCTTGTACTCGGGCGTATCAATCGCGTCGGCGTTTGGACCGGCGGACAGCGTGCCGACCAGAGAATCGCGCCGCTTGCCGCGATAGTTCAGAACGTCCTGGCTCACCGTGATCGATCCGCCGATCAGCGGCTTGTCTCCGCCGGCAGCTTCATACTGATTGAGGAAGTTCACCGCGTCGGCGCCGCCGAGTACAACGACCAGCGCGTCGACATCCTTCGGGATGCGTGCGATGACCGACGAGTAATCCTTGCCACCGAGCGGAACCCACGCCTTGACCGGAACCTTGCCACCGGCAGCGCAATACTCGGTCATGAAGCCTTGCACTTGTGAGTACGGAAACGAGTAGTCCTCGGCGATGATCATCACTTTCTTGTAGCCGCGCTTCATCGCTTCCTTGCCAAGGCCGGCCATCCACTGCCCGCCATCGGTGTTGAAGCGGAAGAAGTTCGGCGACGGGCTGGTCAACGTTGTGGCTTGCGCGCCCGACGAGCCGTTGATGAAGGTCACCTGCGGCTGCGTCTTCGAGTAGTCCTTGACGGCGATGCCTTCGCCGCCCGACAGCGGACCGACCAGGATGTCGACCTTGTCCTGCTCGACCAGCTTGCGCGCGGAGTTGACCGCGACGTCGGGCTTGGCGTCGGACGATGCCTTGATCATCTCGATCTTGCGTCCGGCGACCATGCCGTTGCGCTCGCGCACCGCCAGTTCGGCGCCGCGCATGCCATCGGCGCCGCCTGCTGCGAAGGGGCCTTCCAGTGTCGCGAGCACGCCGATCTTGACCGGCGTTCCCGCCTGCGACCAGGCGGCTGTGGCGAACGTGCCCATTACGGCCGTAGCCATCAACGCTCGCGCAAAAGTTCGTTTGTTCATTGCGATGTCTCCTATGTTTCTAATGGCCGCTCGCCGGCCGCGGGTGGGTTGAAACGGACCTTGCCTGGCTTGCGCCCGCTCGTGACGACGCAAAACGCGCCCGCACGAATGACCACGGGCCGAGCAGCCCGTCAGGTGAAAACAGCACGATGGCGAGGAACACCCCGCCGATGACAAGATTGAACCGCTCGCGGTCGATCAGATCGATCGCGAACGTCTGCAACAACACGAAGATCAATGCGCCGAGAAACGGCCCGATCGGATGGCGCATGCCGCCCAGCACGGCGATCACCAGAATGTTGATCAGCCACGAGACGCTGACCGAGCCGGGTGTGACCAGTCCGTTGTACCAGACGAACAGCACGCCGCCGATGGCCGCGAGGACACCGGCGAGAACATAGGCCGCAACACGATGCGCGACGACGTTGAACCCGAGCGACTCCATGCGGCGCGGGTTCTCGCGAATGCCCTGCAGTGCGACGCCGAACGGCGAGCGCACGACATAAGCAATGAACGCGTAACTGGCCAGCGCACAGGCCAGCGCCAGCATGTAGAACGGAATCGGGTCGCGCCAGTTCACGCCGAACACGATCGGCGGATGCACCTTTTGCAGGCCCTGCCAGCCATTGAACACACTGTAGTTCTGCAGCACCAGGTAGTAGAACGCCACGCCGATCGCCAGCGTGATCATGATCGTGTAGATACCCTCGGTGCGCACCGACAGCCAGGCGATGCCGGCCGCGCACACGGTGGCAATCAGCACGGCGCACGGCACGACCATCCACCACGGCCAGCCGAGGCTGATCTCTGGCGCGCTGCTGGTGCCGAGGATCGCGACCATGTAGCCGGCGATGCCGGCGACGGTCATCTGCGCCAGCGAAATCATGCCGCCATAGCCGGCCAGGAAGGTGAGTGACAACGCGATCAGCCCAAGTGCGAGTGTCTGTCCGCCGATCTGGAAGGTGATGAAGGGCGAAGTAACGAAAGGGAATACGAGCAGTCCGGCAAGGACCGCGACTTGCCACGGCGAAATGGCACTGACCCATTGCTGCAACGTCAGCGGCCAGTTGCTTAGCGTGGGTGCACGTGCGTCCAAACCCGCAGCCGAAGCGAGTTGCAGCCGCGACGGCAGCGCTACGGCGGGGGCTGCAGCGCCTGTCGTCATCGCACGCCGCCACTTCGCCGCGCTCATATTGTTTGCACCCTCGCGCTGCGCGCAGTCCCTCCGCGAGGGACAGAGCGCTGTCCGCAGCCTGCCCCGGACTTGATCCGGGGGAGCGGCCGTGCGGAAGCACTCATGCCGGCCGCCCCATCAACCCGCGCGGGCGGAACGCGAGCACGATCACCAGAATGACGAAGGTGAACACGACGCTGTACGTCGGCGCATACGCGAGGCCGAAGGTTTCCGCCAGACCCAGCATCGCAGCGCCGATCGCGGCCCCCGTCACGCTGCCCATGCCACCGACGATCACAACGATCAGCGACGCGAGCAGCAAGCGCGTGTCTTCACCGGGCACCATCGACAGTTCGACCGCGCCGATTACCCCGCCGAGGCCCGCCAGGCCGGCGCCGATCGCGAACGTGACGGCGAACACAAGGTTCACGTTCACTCCGGAAGCGGAGAGCATCGCGCGATCGTCGACGCCGGCACGAATCATCATGCCGACGCGCGTGCGATTCAGAAAAAGCCAGAGCGCAATGCCGATCGCGATGCCTATTGCCAGCAGACTCAATCGATAGGCCGAATACGCGTTGATGATGGGAATGTCGCGAATCGGTCCCCGCAGCCACTCCGGCGCCTGCACCTGATGCACTTCGCCGGTGAAATACCACAGCAGCAGGTCGGCAATCACGATCGACAGCCCGATCGTGACCATCGTCTGCCGCAACTCCTGCCCCTGCATGTGCCGCAGAATCACCGTCTGAATCAACAAGCCCACGATGGCGGCAGTGAGGAACCCCGCGGCTACCGCCAGCACCCACCAGCCGGTTGCCTCGGCCACCATGTAGCCGACATAACCGCCGAGCAGATACAGCGAACCATGCGCGAGATTGACGTTGCGCATCAGGCCGAACACGAGCGTAAAGCCGCTGGCGACGATGAAGTACAGCGATGCGAGCGTCAGTCCGTTGAGAACCGTCAGCAGAAACAGCCGCGCGTTATGCGTCAAGCCCCAGATCGACAGCGCGAGCACGACCAGTGCGAACGCACTCCACGCAGCGATGTGACTTCTTTGCATCAAGCGGCGGCCGGAGCGTAGTAAGGCGCACGCGTCGAGCGGCTGGCCGCGAAGTTGTTGGAAACTTCGGGCGCCTTGTGAAAGACACCGTCCTTCATGATCGCAAGCAGCCGCTTCTTGTCGAGCAGGATCGACAGGTCAGCCAGCGGATCGCCGTCTACCAGCAGCAGGTCCGCCAAGTAGCCTTCCTTGACCTCACCGAGCTCGTTGCCCATTTTCATGATGGCGCCGCCGTGGCGCGTGGCGGAGACCAGTGCGTCCATCGCGGTCATGCCGCAATGCTTGACGAAGTACTGCAGGTCGGTGGCGTTGGTGCCGTGCGGCGCCCATGCGAAGCCGTAATCGCCGCCAGGCAGCACGCGCACTCCGCGCTTGTGCATCGCTTTCATCGACTCCAGCGCGGCCGCGAGTTCTTCTTCGTAGCCGAGTTCGCGCGAGCGTGCGGGGGTGAAGCCCCAGGCATCGCCTTCGTACAGCAGCTTGAAGATCACCGACAGTCCGGGTGCAACGTAAACCTTGTCCTTGTTGGCTTCCAGCAGGTCGAGCGCTTCGCTGTCGGTAAAACTCGCGTGGTAGATCACCTCGCAGCCGAGCCGCACCGCCTGCTTGATCGAGTCGGCACTGCGCGCGTGCACGGCCACGCGCTTGCCGCGTGTCTTGGCTTCCTCCACCGCGACCTTCACTTCCGCATCGGTCATCCAGGTGGTCTTCGCATTGGCGTGCGGCACCAGGTTGTCACCCGACAGATTGAGCTTGATCGAATCGACGCCGTACTTGAGGAACATGCGGCACACGCGCCGCATGTCTTCCGGTCCGCTGACGTTGACCGCAAAACTGAATTCGGGGAAGGGCAGATGCGGCAGCGTCTCGTCGCCGAGCCCGCCGGGTACCGTGATCTCCTGGCTCGCGGCCAGATAGCGCGGGCCGGG
>JBGSWY010000316.1:0-1783 GCA_041751715.1 Burkholderiaceae bacterium | reverse complement strand
GCCGCCTGCGCAAGCATCAAGAATGCTCCGAAGATACGTGTGGCACCGGTGACCGCGATCCTCGCGATGGAGCTCGAGTTCTATGAGCAACTGCCGCGGCTGTTTCCGCATGATCAGAGCGCCCGCTCATGGTTTGCCGGCAAGCCCGAGCACATCAGGGAAACCGCGTTCCGCAACAGCTCGCTGCAGGGCGGATATTTCATCATCGCCGCACGCGCACTCGGACTCGATTGCGGGCCGATGTCGGGCTTCGATGCCGACAAGGTGAATGCTGCGTTCTTCGCCGACAGTTCGGTGAAGGTGAACTTCATTTGCAGCCTTGGCCATGGCGATCCGGCGAAAGTCTTTCCGCGCTCGCCGCGGCTCGATTTCAACGAGGCGTGTCGGATCGTCTGACCGCATCGTCGATGTCGATCGAAATCAGCAGTGCCTTCGATAGCGGCGCGATCGAACTCCTCGCGTGCAATGATCGGCGCGTTGACCTCGCAATTCGTAATGACGTAACCGAGAACGGCGCGGCGGGCGAATTCCTGCAATGGTTTCACTTCCGGGTCAGCGGCGCTGAGAACAGCGGCGCCGAGCTGCGGATAGTCAACGCAGGCAAGACGACTTACCCCGACGGCTGGCGCGACTACCGGGCAGTCTCCACCTGGAACCGCCGCGACTGGGAGCGAATTCCTACACGCTATGACGGGCAGATTCTGACAATCGATCTACCGTCCGCGCCCGGGCCGTCGTATATCGCTTATTTCGAGCCGTATTCGTGGGAACGTCACCTGGCGCTGTTGGCAGACTCAGTAGAGCGCGGCGCTCGAAGCAGGCGGCTCGGCGCCAGTATCCAGGGACGCGATATCGATGAGATTGTGGTCGGAAGCGGCGAGCAGACGGTGTGGATCATCGCGCGACAGCATCCCGGCGAAACGATGGCCGAGTGGTTCGTCGATGGGCTGCTGCAACGTCTGCTCGACACCGGGGATGCCATCGCAAGCGCGTTGCGCCGCGTTGCGACCTTTCACATCATCCCGAACATGAACCCTGACGGCTCGGTACTAGGCAACCTGCGCACCAACGCAGCGGGTGCAAATTTGAATCGCGAGTGGCGGGCGCCGACGCTCGAGCGCAGCCCCGAGGTCAAGTGCGTGCGCGATGCGATTCACGCCACCGGTTGCGACGCTTTCTTCGACATTCATGGCGATGAGAACCTGCCGTATGTATTCGTCGCGGGCTGCGAGATGCTGCCGAACTTCACGCCGCAGCAAGCGACCGAGCAGGACGCCTTCTCTACGAGCTTTCGGGCCGCCAGCGCGGACTTTCAGAGCGAGCACGGATATCACGCCAGCAAGTACAAGGACGACGTGCTGAAGCTCGCATCGAAGTATGTCGGACATGCGTTCGCGTGTTTGTCGCTGACGCTCGAGATGCCGTTCAAGGACAACGCCAACGCGCCCGATCCGCGCTTCGGCTGGAGCGGTGCGCGCAGTGCGCGTCTTGGCGCAGCGATGCTCGATCCGATTCATCAGCATCTGGCGCGATCAGGAACAAGCGCGTGACGATCGCGACCGGCTCCCGGGTGACGTTACGTCGCGCGCGCCTGGTCGACCGGCCGCGCATTCACGAGTGGCTCACCCAGTCGGACCTGACTTCGAACACGATGGGGGCGCCGATTTATCCGGACTTTCCGCCACCGACGCTCGAGCAGTTCTCTGCCGACTACGTCAATGCGTATTTCGACGGCACCCGGCCGTACGCCGGCCGCATGTTCGTCATCGCGGCCGGCGGCGAC
>JBGSWY010000315.1:0-4517 GCA_041751715.1 Burkholderiaceae bacterium | reverse complement strand
GAAGCGGCCTGCCTGAGCGCCGAGCCATGTGTGTTGTTCATCGCTTTCGAACAGCCCCTCGACGCCATTCCGATGAAGATGGCTGCGGCCAAGGCGGCCGAGGCGAAGGCGGCGTCCAGCGAAGCGAAGAAGTGATGCGGTGGCGCACGGTCCATCTCGTGGAAGCACGAGAACTGCTCGAACAGGCGCTCAGGCTCAATCCGACCGAACGGGTGCTTTGAGACAAGATGCTGCGATCCTGCCTTTGCGACACAAGCCTTCGTCGACTGCTCTTTCTCGCACTTTTCGCCACACTCCTCTTCCCCACGGTTCTGGTCGGCGCGCAGACACCGACTGCCGCAGTCGAGCGCGGCCGCTACCTCGTGGAATCGATCCTGGCCTGTGGCAACTGCCATACGCCCAAATCACCCACTGGCGAGCCCCTCTCCAGTCGCAATCTGGGCGGAGGGTTGAGCTTCTCGCCTCCGCCTTTTGTCGGTGTTGCATCGAACATCACGCAGGATCGCGAGACCGGCATTGGCGCCTGGAGCGATGACGACATCAAGCGCGCGATCGTAAGGGGTGTGCGACCCAACCATGGTCGCCTGCCCAACACGCACCTCGCCGGCCTGATGGCCACGTCGTTCTTCAAGGCGCTGACGCCCTCTGACCTGGATGCGGTCGTGGCCTACCTGCGTTCAGTTCCGGCCATACGTTATGAAGTACCGACGCCGGTCTATCGCGCGGCGCCGGTTCATCAACCGTACCCCGATGCGGAGGCGGGCTTCGCCGACTCGAAGATGGGCGACCCCGTCTATCGCGGCCGCTACCTGGTGACGATCGGGCACTGCATGGAGTGTCATTCACCTTTCGACAAAGGCGTGTTCGACTACAGTCGGCTTGGCGCCGGCGGCCGCCGGTTCGATCCAAAGGTCGTCCAGGGGCTTCCCGCCGACTGGGCCGGTTCGCGCGCGCCCAACATCACCTCGCATCCAACGACAGGCCTTGGCCGCTGGACGGATGCGGAGATCAAGCGTGCCATTGCGCAGGGAATTTCGCGCGACGGCCGCAAGCTGCAGCCGCCGATGGGCTTCTCGTACTACGCGAAGCTCAGTGCGTCCGACCTCGACGCCATTGTTGCCTATCTGCGCACCTTGCCTCCGCTGGACTAGCTCGCTCGCCGCAATTCAAGCTCGCCTAGTTCAAATAGGCTCGTCGCTTCCAGACTCAACACCTCCGCTGCGCGCTGGTTTTGCATCCGCCACGTCCAGCGCACGATGCCAAGCGAGGGGCGAGAGCGCGCCGTTCTGACGTCGATCACTTCAATCTGCAGGCGTAACTGATCACCGGGGCGAACGGGATTCGACCAATTGATGTCGGTCAGACCCGGCGAACCGAATGACTCGGAACCGGCGAGAACGTTGTCGACGACGAGCTTCATCGCTAGGCAGCACGTGTGCCAGCCGCTTGCGATCAGTCCGTTCCAGCGGCTCGCTGCCGCGCGTTGCGGATCGATATGAAACCACTGCGGATCGAACTGCGTTGCGAACAAGACGATCTGTTCTTCGGTGATGGAGACCGAGCCGGCGTCGATCAATTGTCCGGCATGAAGCTCGTCGAATTTCACGAGTTGAATCGCACGTATTCGTAGTCCATCGGCCGGTCGTTGACCGGCACCCGCGGCGGCGCGATCCAACCTGCGTACTTGCCGGGCTCGACGACACGCCTCATCAACGAGGCGACAAAAGCGCGATCGTGATCGGTCGGAATCCAGTCGTGCACCTGCGCATTCCATTCCTCCATTGCAACGACGCGGCCATCGGGCGACACGTAACTGCCCGCCAGCGAGCCGATACGGCGGTTGAACGCCTTATGCGGGAGCGTGAGGCGATTGGGAAGACCCGACTTCTCGATCACGCGGTTCCAACGGCTGATACCGGCTTCTGAATCGCGGATGAAATCATCGCGCAGCACTTCGTTCAGCGCATTCAGCATCGGCACTTCGCGCTCTAAAATTGCGCCCGATGACGCGTCGAGCACCCGGTAGCTCGCATCCTTCAGCACGTGGTCGTCGTTGCGTTTCGCCTCCTTGAAGCGACCTTTCAAACCCGAGCTGTAAAAGATCGCCGCATTCGACGACTGGTCTGCGCCAAACAGATCGATCGTGACGCTGTAATGAAAATTCAGATAGCGCTGGATCGTCGGCAGATCGATCGCACCCGCCGAACGCACCTTGACTGGATCATCGGTCCTCAACTGATTCATCACCTCGCAGGTGCGCTGAATCACGCGCGCCACGCCGGATTCACCGACGAACATGTGATACGCCTCTTCGGTCAGCATGAACTGCGTCGTGCGTGCCAGCGGCTCGAAACCCGACTCCGCGAGGGCGTTCAGCTGAAACTTGCCGTCGCGGTCAGTGAAGTGCGTGAACATGAAGAACGCCAGCCAGTCAGGCGTCTTCTCATTAAATGCCCCGAGGATGCGCGGATTGTCGGCATCGCCGGAGCGCCGTTCGAGCAGCGCTTCGGCTTCCTCGCGGCCGTCGCGGCCAAAATGACGATGCAACAGATACACCATTGCCCATAAGTGACGTCCTTCCTCGACGTTGATCTGGAACAGGTTGCGCAGGTCGTACAACGACGGCGCCGTCAGTCCGAGATGCCGCTGCTGTTCGACCGACGCCGGCTCGGTATCGCCCTGCGTGACGATAATGCGCCGCAGGTTGGCGCGGTGTTCACCCGGCACGTCCTGCCACACCGGCTGACCCTTGTGATCGCCGAAAGCAATCGTGCCGCCAGGCTGCACCGGGTTCAGGAAAATCCCCCACCGGTAATCAGGCATCTTCACGTAACCGAAGTTCGCCCAGCCGTCGCGCTCGACACTGATGGCAGTGCGCAGATAAACGTCGAATCCGTGGCTGCCGTCGGGACCGGTCTCGCGCCACCAGTCGATGAAGCGCGGCTGCCAGTGCTCGAGCGCGCGCTGCAACGCCTTGTCGGCAGCCAGATCGACGTTGTTTGGAATTTTATCGGTGATGTTGACGCTCATACTCTTTCCCAATTAAACCGCGCCTTGCTGCCGCTGCCGTACACCTTCAGCGCTCCGGCTTCGCCGACTGCGTTCGGTCGCGTGAAGATCCAGTTCTGCCACGCGGAGAGCCGGCCGAACACGCGGGTTTCCATCGTCTCGCTCACCCCGAAGCGCAGGTTCGCTTCCATTCCGGTCAGTGCATCCGGCGACAAGCTCGCGCGCTCTTCGAGGGCGATGCGGATTTCGTCGGCCCAATCGAGTTCGTCCGGCGCCACGGTCACGAGCCCGAGTTCGAGCGCGTCGCTGGCACAGAGTTGTTTGCCGATCGTTGCTCGCGCGGCGTCGATGGGCCCGCTCTCGCGATAAAAGCGAGCGTCGATGCGCGCGAGGTGATCGGCGCGCGGATACGTGCCGAAGTTCAACGGAGACAGCGCGATCGCCGCGTCCTCTGCTTTCATGTAACTGCGATCGGCCGCAAGCGCAAGCTCGAACAGCGTGCCGGCGAAACACGACTCCGCTTCGATCAGCGCGAACATCGTGCGCGACGACACGTCGAGCCGCGCGAGAGTGCGCCTGAGCATGCCGATCGTCTCGCGCACGAACGAATGATCGCGATGTTCGTCCAGCGCTGCATCCGCTGCGAGCACGGCGTCAGCGTCGCCCCTCGTCTTTAACACCCAGGTGCCGATGTCGATCTGATTCGTGCGCAGCATCAGGATCGCGTCGTCGAGCTCTCGCGCCACTTGCAGCGGCCACCAGTTGCAGCCGGCAGCGACGATGTTGTCGATGCCCTGCGGTTGTGGGGCGCTTGGCGCGCTGACGGTCAACATGGCGTGGCGCGCACCGCGATCGATCGTTACATCCACAAACTCGTACTGATAGCCGGCTTCGCCGACCGCGCGTTGCAGCGGAGTCAGCGCAACCCCTCGCGCACCCGCGGTTTCCAATGAAGGCCGATCGCTCTGCGCTGCCAGTTCCAGCGCTCGGCGCTTCACCGCGTCACCAAACTGCTGCGACTTCACGACCGCATCGACCAGCCGCCACTCCTTGGCGCGTGCGCCGCGCACACCTTCGGTGGTCGTGCAGAAAATGTCCGCGAGATCGTGCCGCACCCTGCGCTTGTCAGTGAGCCGCGTCAGTCCGCCGGTGCCCGGTAGCACGCCGAGCAGCGGCACTTCAGGCAGGCTCACGGCGGACGAGCGATCGTCGACCAGAAAAATCTCGTCACAGGCGAGTGCGAGCTCGTAGCCGCCACCGGCGGTGGTGCCATTGCACGCGGCGATGAACTTCAGTCCCGAGTATCGACTGGCGTCCTCAATGCCATTGCGCGTTTCATTGGTGAACTTGCAGAAATTGACCTTCCAGGCGTGAGACGACACGCCGAGCATGAAAATGTTCGCACCCGAGCAGAAGATGCGATCCTTGCCGCTGGTGACGATCACGCTGCGAACTTCCGGGTGCTCGAAGCGAATGCGCTGCACGGCATCGTGCAGCTCGATGTCGAC
>JBGSWY010000314.1:0-10706 GCA_041751715.1 Burkholderiaceae bacterium | reverse complement strand
CGCCGCGCATACCAGCGGGCCGATCGTCAGATTCGGCACGTAGTGGTTATCCATCACGTCGAAGTGAATCCAGTCGGCGCCGGCCGCGACCACTGCCTTGACCTCTTCGCCCAGCCGCGCAAAATCGGCAGACAAAATGCTAGGGGCGATTCGGTAATTTCCTTTGGTCATTGGAACCTCGGTGGCTGCGTTTATTCTAAGGGCCAGTCTTCTTCACTCGATATCGACTAACCTGCCGCCATGGCCAAGTATCAATTCGAAATTTCCGTGCGCCCGCAATTTCTGCCCGATCACTCTGACCCGGCGGACGAGCGCTTCATGTTCGCGTACACGGTGACCATCACGAACACCGGCGAAGCAGCCGCGCAGTTAATCTCACGTCACTGGATCATCACCGACGCCAACAACGAGATCGAGGAAGTCGAGGGCGACGGCGTGGTCGGCGAGCAGCCAGTTCTGCAGCCCGGCGAAGCATTCGAATACACCAGCGGTTGCCCGCTGCCGACGCCGGTCGGCTCGATGCGCGGCACCTACCACTGCGTCGCGGCTGATGGCACGCAATTCGAAGCGAAGATCCCAGAATTCGTGCTGTCGATGCCCAAAACGCTGCACTAGTGGACTGTAACAACTGATTGTGTACTGATGTGGCGTGATGGGTCGGCGTACTTTGGCAAATACTCACATTGGACGCCGTCCGGGTCGTCGCTCATAGTTCTGCCCGCGCGTGCTCCCTCGGCCTCAGCGTCTGATACGCCCGCACGATTTCGCGATGATGTGCAATGCCATTGACAAAGCACTCGCGCGTCGCATCGTCGGCAAGACGCGCGCTTTGCGTCTGCAGCTCCGCGTAGGCGTCGCGCAGCAGTTGCTCGCTGCGCGAATCTCCGGCGGCAGCCAGCACCCGATGGCAGATCAGTTGCACTTTGAGCGGCTCCGGAGACGCTGTCAGCGCCACGCCGTGCGCGATGCCCGCCAGTATTTCTTCGACCAGATCTTTGGCTTGCACGGTATCGCCGCGGGCGAGTGCCAGGCTGGCGCACTGCGCGATCGCCTGCAGCGCCTCGGCCGGCAACTGCGCCAGCTCAAACGACGCGCGTGCATCGTTGCATGCGTCGACGGCGGCTTCGGGCTCGCCGTTGGCTGACCAGGCATCGCTTAAAGCGAGCAAGGCACGCGCGCCGTAATAACGATCGCCGATCGATGCCGTCAACTGCACCGATTGCCGCGCGTGCGCCAATGCGGCCGTGTTCTCGCCAAGGGCCAGCTCGATTAATGCGAGCGCCGTCAATGCATTCGCTTCGGCGCTGAGACTGCCGATTTGATGACAGCTCGTAATGCTGGCCTCCGCATGGGAGCGCGCGCCCTGATAATCGCCGAGAGCGACCAGGACACCGGCGACGTTGCCCTGCATCAACCCTTCAAGCCGCTGATGCCCGTGTGTGTGCGCCAGCTCGACAACTCTCGTCATCAGTTCGATCGACTTCGCATATTCATGCGACGATTCTTCGATCACGGCGGATACCGCGAGCAGCTGCGCCTGTACCAGCACGTCACCGCTGCGCTGTGCGTGGGCCAGGCCCAGCTCCACTTTTTCACGCGCTGCGTCGTATTGCGCGTTGCGCGATAACGCATACGCCCATTCGCCGTAACACTGCGCCGCAGGACGGTAAATCCCCGCCGGTTCGGCCGCTTCAATGCCGGCGCGCGCAAATCTGATCGCGCTCGCAAAATCGCCCTGTCGATCGGCGAGCAACGCACGCCCCAGCGCTACGTTCGCCAGTTGCTCCGGCGCGCCGCTTTGAGTTGCCAGCGCATCGAGTTCATCCAGCGTCGATTGCTGAGCGGTGCGATCGCCCATCACATCGAAGACGTGTTCCAGCAGATGGGTAAGCCGCCAGCGTGCAGCGCGATCATCGGGCTCGACGTTGGCGAGCGCTCTGCGCGCGTTTTCGAGCGCCGCTTCGTTGGCGTAGCGTTCTTTCGCATCCGTGGCGGCGCGCTCAAAGTAGCGTGCGGCTTCCGCGCGATTGCCGGCGCGCGCGAAGTGCTCGGCGGCCATGCTCGAATATTCGCCGGCGCGGCCGCCAGCAGCGTCGGTCATCTGCTCGATCAGCCACGCCGCGGCATGCGCGTGGCCTTCACGCCGCAACTGTTTGGCGACCGTTTCGTAGGTCACCTGTTGCAGCAGTTGATGCTGAAAAGCAAACTCGGCGCTGGCGGCGAACGCGCTCTGTTCGCGTGAACATGCGAAGTTTTTTTGCAGCAACGTTGCCATCGACGCCGGCGCGTGCGCGTCAAGCCGGTTCAGCGCCTGGTCCCAGAACACGTGACCGATAATGGCCGCTTGTTGCGCCACCGACTTGTGCCTCGTTCCGAGCGCATCCAGCCGCGCCTGCAGCACGCCCACCAGCGTCGGCGGTACTTTAGCCAGCGCCAGCTTGTCGGCCGAGATTTGCCAGCAGCCTTCTACGTCGCTTTCGTCAACCACTATGACGCCGTCGTCGATCAGCATCTTGATCAACTCTTCCATGTAGAACGGATTGCCCTCGGCACTGCGCGTAATCAGCTCGCACAGCTCGGCCGGCGTATTGCTCAACCGCTGCAACAGCGACGAGGCCAGCGCGCGGCTGCCGTCTGCATCGAGCGGCGACAGGTCGATGCGCAAATGCAGCGAGTCCGCGAACCACTCTGGATTGCGTTCGAGCAGCGCTCGCCGCGCCAGCATGACGACCATCAACGGCCAGTCGCGGCTGCCGCTCAGCAAGTACTGCACGAAAGCAAGCGAGCCCTCGTCGGCCCAATGCAGATCGTCCAGCAGCAGGACGACTGGCGCATCGTCGTGCTCGGACAGCCGGCGCAGCCAGAGCGCTGCAACGCCGAACGCGCGATCGCGCAACTGGCGCGCGTCGCGCCCGATCGATGCGACTTCGGGCACCGCCGAAAAATCGAATCCGATCAGATGGCCGAAAACTTGCGCCGGCGCCACGCCGGCGTCTTCGCCGCCCAGCACGCTTGCAATGCCGGCGATCAGCTTGCCGCTCGCGACATCGGGCGGATCGCTATCGGAGATCTGCAAACGTTGGGTGAACAGGTTCAGCAGCAGCGAATACGCCTGCAAGCGGCTGTGCGGATAAGCGCGTGCCGGAAGTAAATGCACCGAGCGCGGCTGCAGCCAGCGCTGAAATTCATGCAGCAGGCGGCTCTTGCCGACGCCCGCATCGCCGATGATCGTGAGCGCGCGTAGTTCGCGCTGTTGCTCGACCTCGGCGAACGCCGCGTGAAGCCGCATCAGCTCGGCGTCGCGCCCGACGATCGGACTGACAATGCCGGCGATGCCGCGCGTCGGGTTCATGAAGGAGCGTGGCCGCGCACGTTCGATCAGATATGTTTTCAGCGCTTCGGTGCGGCCTTTGACGATCAGCGGCGTTTGTTCGATCAGGTCGAACAAGCCGCGTACATGAAGGTAAGTGTCGTGACTGATGAGCACGCTGCCGGGGGGCGCGGCATGCTCCATGCGCGCCGCGATGCTGGCCGTCGCTCCCATCGCGGCGTTGTCGGCTTCGACACCGCCGCCCAGAATCGCCTGGCCGGTATTGATGCCGACGCGCACGGCGAACTGTTCAACGCCGTACTGACGGGCGACCGCGACTGCGTGCTCTCTGGCCTGCTCGGCGATCGCCAATCCGGCGCGCACCGCACACTCTGGCGCATCTTCAGCCCCATCGGCGCCGAATATCGCCTTAAGCCCATCGCCCATGAAGCGGAGCACGCGGCCGCCGTGCGTTGCGACGGCGGTATTGAAGCGCGTCAGCGCACCATCGGTGATGGCGACGGCGTCTTCATTGTCGAGCTGTTCCGAGAGTGCGGTGGAGCCGACGATGTCGGCGAACAAAACCGTCACCTGCTTCAGTTGCAATGCGGTGGCCGGGTCGCCCCGTAGTTGCGCCAGCCGTCCCAGCAGCGGACGCACCGCAGCGTCGACGACCGCATCGCCGATCGTTGCGCGCTGCGCCTCGAGGGAGGCGACGGCAGCCTGAATTTGTTCGTGCTCTCTCATCCCGCCCCCGACAACATCCCGCGACTATAGTGGCCGCGGCCCGAACTTTCGAGTGCTCGCATACGTGCCACGTCGCTGGTTGATGGAAGTCAGAGAAATCGGGGCCGGCGCCATGGCAGCGGTGGTCACGCTCGCGGGCGTGCTGACCCTCGGGCTGCTCGCGTATGCATCGCTCGGCGCGACGGCCACACAGATCGGGTTGCCCGCGGCGTTCATCGGCGTGGCGCTCGGTGGGCTCACCGTGGCACTGGTAGCGCGCAGTGCGATGCCAACCGCGGGGTTGAGTTCAGCGACAACCTTGATCTTTGCAAGCGCAGTCGCGCAATTTGCATCGGACTCGCAGATCCGCCTGAACGATCCGAGCGACCTGGCAGCGGTGATTGCAGCCGCATCGGCATGCCTGTTGGCAATGGGATTTTTGCAGATGTTGTTTGCATGGATGCGGCTGGGCGATGTGGCGAAGTTCGTTCCGCAGCCGGTGCTGGCCGGCTTCATGAGCGCGGTCGCCATCGTCATCGTGCTGGCGCAAATCCCGCTGTTATTGGGCGCTGCGTTCTCCGCGACGGGCAACGTGCCGCCGTTGACATCCGGTGTGCTGGCGAGCCTGGCTGTGGGACTCGGCACCGCCGCAGTGACCTGGTTGATCGGTTGGAAAACTCCACGCGCACCCGCAGCACTGCTGGGCCTGCTTGCAGGCGGGCTGCTTTACGCCGCAATCAAGTTCGGCATTCCGGATGCGGCGCTCGGCCCTCTGGTGGGAAACATTCCGGCGCAACTTCCAGCGCCGGATGCCATGCTGCCGCTGCTCGGCAACGCTGCTGGACTGCTCGAGCGGCACGCCGGCACCGTGTTGCTGACCGGCTTGCTGCTGGCGATTATCGGTTCGCTCGAATCAATCCTCAGCGCCCTGGCGACCGACCAGCAGGTCAACGCCCGGCACGATCCCAACCGCGAGTTGTTCGCATACGGCGTGGGTAATGCGGTGTCGGCAGTCTTTGGCGGCGTCCCGCTGGTGTATTCGCGCTCGCGTGCGAGGGCTGCGTTGCAAGCCGGAGGCAAAACGCCGCGTGCCGCGGTGGCCGCGGCGCTGGCAACCGGTGTGGTGTTTATCGCCGCCGGGCCGTTGCTGGCGTTGTTGCCGCTGGCGGTGCTTGCCGGAGTTATGTTGACGGTGGCAGTGAGCCTGATCGACTCGTGGACGCGCCAGTTGGTCACTCAATTCGCAAAGGGCGATCGCAGTCACGAGCTGAAGACCAGCCTGGCGCTGGTCGCTGCGGTGTGCAGCGTGACGCTGTGGCTGGGTTTCGTCGCGGGTGTCGCGCTGGGCGTGCTGCTGTCAATGGTGCTGTTTATCCAGGCCATGAATCGATCACTGATACGCACGCGCTTCAACGCCGCGGCAAACCCTTCGCGCCGGATTTATCTGCCTGAACAGGAAAATCTGTTGCGCGTGATGCGCGAACGCATTGAAGTGCTCGAGCTCGAGGGCGCGCTGTTCTTCGGCAGCGTCGAGCGGTTGGCGACCGAAGCCGAAAAAATCGCACCGCACTGCCGCTTTTTGCTGCTCGACCTGAAGCGTGTCAGCACCATCGATCCATCGGGTGCGGTGACGCTGCAAAATCTGTCGGAGCGCCTGGCGCGCAACAATGTTCATCTTTATCTGGCCGGCGTATCGGCCACCAGTCCGCACGGACGCGCGTTGCGCGCTTTGGGAACCTTTCGCGACGCGACGCGCGACGATTGGTATCCCGATACCGATCACGCAATCGAAGCTGCCGAACAGCGCCTGCTTTCCGAATCTGGTGCAGCGGAGCCCAACCTTGCAGTGGCGCTCGAGCATTGCGCATTGTTGCAGGGGCTCGATGGACAACAACTCGATCGAATCCGCAGCGCCCTGGTCGAGCACCGGCCGGCGCGTGGAAGTTATCTCTTTCGCGAAGGCGAACCCGGCGATTGCCTTTACGTGTTGACCGCAGGCTCGATCAGCATGGTGAGCCGCGACACCGTGGAAGGCCCGCTGCGGCAGCGCTACGTCAGTTTTTCGGCGGGCATGATGTTCGGCGAGGCAGCGATGCTCGACCGCGAAGGGCGCACTGCAGACGCCGTTGCGGATTCCGATGCGGTCGTGCATGAACTGTCGCGCGCGGCGTTGGACCGCCTCCGCGCGAGCGACGCCGCGCTGGCGGCGCGCTTGTACGCCAATATTGCCACCCATTTGTCGCAGCGCCTGCGCGGAGCTGCGGCCGCCTGGCGCAGCCAGGCGCGCTAGCGCCCGGCATTGCCGATAAACGTCGCCGCGCCTGCCAGGCAACTCACGCTCGACGCTGCCGCATCGGATAACGGGTCATCCGATGGCCACATCTGGTCGTCGCGGTGATATCGCACGCAGGCCGGCACGACGTATCGATGCGGCGCGCCCGCGTGACCTGCAGATGCGGCAACCGACCGCTGGCCAGATGCAGCCGGCTTTCGAGGTAGGCAAGCAACGGCTCTCGATCGGCCTCGCCGATCAGAACCACCTCGAGCGGCCATCGGAGCAATCGGCTTCCGGCGCGAGGGGCAGGTTCGGACCGACGAACCGGATGTTGCACCTCGACCGCGAGATAGTCGCCGATGGGAATCGCGGCAAACGGAACTTCACGATCGGCCGCTGCCAGTATCACTTGCCGACGGTGCCGTCGCCTCCGGCCACCACGATCATGTCGGTCGGCTCCTGCAGCAGCAGCTGCCAGTCTCTTTTGCTGGAACGATGCCGCGCCTTGTGGCCGGCGTTTTCCAGAAGGCGGACGAGGTCGTCCGGCTCCTGACCGTTTCCCGCAGCCTCGTTGTGAACAAGGGTAATCTTCATCAGCAGCAACCTGGAGCAATCGCAGGACCACTCGCCCCATGCGCATCCTAGTTGGGGAACGATGAAGAAGTGTCGCGAGCGGCCCAAGGTCGGCGCGACGAGCCGACACGTACGAGATGTACGGCGAGCACCGCAGTGCCGAGATTGCGTCGCCCCGTAGCTTGTTCAGCGTTTCCCCTGGTCCTTCTTCCTCGGTTTGTCGAACATCGTCCACCAGACAATAAAGACAAGCAGCGCCAGCGCCAGCGCGGCTTCAAGCAGAATTAGCCACATGATTGAAATGAAACAGGGATGGCACCATTGTAGTGGCGCGTTCGCGGTGTTGTGGCTGGCAGGATGTGCGATCGCGCCTGCGCCACCGGCGACAACCGCACCGCCTCCCGCCCCACCCACTGTAACGCCACCCTCGACTACCGCGCCGCAGCCGACACCCCCTGCGGTGACGCCACCGAGCCCAACCCCACCCGCTCCCGCAATCGAAACGCGCGCCGGTTACGAGCGGGTGGCGTTCGACGCACTGCCGGCAGTGGCGCCCGAGGACTGGGCCCGAACCTGGCCGGCATTTCTGAACTCGTGCAGCGTTCTTTCGCGGCGCGATGGGTGGCGCGAAGTTTGCGCGCAGACACTCGCAGTCGATGCGCGCAGTGGCACCGCAGTGCGCGACTTCTTTTCTCGTCGCTTCGATGCGTATCGCGTCAGCTCGCGTCAGGTTGAAAGCGGCAACGAGCTCGAAGCTCGCGCAAGTGGCCTGGTGACGGGTTACTACGAGCCATTGTTGCGCGGCAGCCGCGTCCGCACGAGCAAGTACTCCGTGCCGCTTTACAAGGTCCCCGACGATCTGATCGTGGTCGATCTTGGATCGGTGTATCCGGAGCTTTCAAGCATGCGGTTGCGCGGCAAGCTGCAAGGCCGCCGCATCGTTCCGTATCCGACGCGGGGTGAGATCACCGGTGCCAACGCATTGACCGGCCAGGAGCTGCTTTGGGTCAACGATTCGATCGATGCATTTTTTCTGCAGATTCAGGGGTCGGGCCGCGTGCAGTTTGACGATGGCACGACGGTGCGCGTCGGTTACGCCGATCAGAACGGCCATCCGTATCGATCACTGGGTCGGTGGCTGGTCGATCAGGGTCAACTGACAATCGATCAGGCGTCGATGCAGGGCATAAAAGGATGGGCGCAACGCAATCCAGCGCGGTTGAAGGAAGCGCTCAATCACAATTCAAGCTTCGTGTTCTTTCGCGAACTGCCGCTCGGAAATGCAACTGCCGGTCCGGTCGGCGCGCTGGGCGTTCCCTTGACGCCGGGGTATTCGCTGGCGGCAGATGCACGCTTTATTCCGCTCGGCGCACCGGTCGTGCTCGCCACTACCGATCCGGATTCGAAAGCGCCCGATTCAAAAGCTCTATTAGTGCGGCCAATGATGGCGCAGGACACCGGCGGCGCGATTCGCGGGCCGCTGCGATTCGATTTTTTCTGGGGATTTGGCGCCGCAGCCGGCGAACGCGCGGGCCGGCAAAAACACGAAGGCAGCGCCTGGGTGCTGGTGCCTAAAGGCACAACACCCGAGGCGTTAATCAGGCGCTGATTACTTTTTGACGGCAGCCAGGCGCTGCTCGATCACCGGCATCGGCAGCGCGCCGGCAGCGCGCGTACCGTCGGCAAACACGATCGTCGGGGTCCCGTTGATTCCAAGATCGCGACCCAGCGCAACGTTCTGCTCGAGCGGGTTCTTGCAATCGGCCGCTGCAGCTGCTGGCGGCTTGCCCTGCACCATGTATTCATCCCAGCTTGCGGCGCGATCCTTCGAGCACCAGATCGCCTTCGACTTTTCCATCGAGTCGGGCGACAGGATCGGGTAAAGGAACGTGTAGATCGTCACGTTCTTCAGCTCGCCCATGTTCTGCCATAGCTTCTTGCAGAAACCGCAATTCGGATCTTCGAACGTCACCAGCACGCGCGAACCATCGCCGCGCACCGTTTTCACTGCACGATCGAGCGGCAATGACTTGAAATCGACCTTCAGTGCGATGTCGAGCCGCTTCTGCGTCAGATCTTCGCGCGTGCGCGGATCGAACATGCGGCCGGCGATAACGAAGCTGACTTCGGGGTCCACGTAGTAGATCTGGCCGCCGATCAACACTTCGTACAAACCACCGCGGCCCTTGAATACCTGATCCGGCTTCTGCCCGCCGGATTTCTCCGCAAAGCGCGCTGCCACCTGCGCCTCGACGCTGCCGGCAGCCGGAGCGTTTTTGCCTTCCGCCGCCTTCGACGCGGTTTGCGCCAGGGCCATTGAGCAGCAAAGCGACAACGCAATGACACCCGCGCGTCGAATCAATTGGTTCATGCTTTTCTTCTCCGGCAACCGCAACGAGGCGCGCAGTGTAATGAGGGTGAACGAGCTGTCAGGGTAGACCACCGACCGTTGATCCAGTTCAACCGAGCGCCTGGCGAATTAGGGCGTTTTTCAGCGGACTCAGGCGGTTCACAGCAGCCATGCCGGCGTTGCGTAACCGGCGTACGAGCGGGTCGTCCAGCGCGAAGAGATGCTCCAGCGAATCGGTGGCAAAGCGCATCAGGCCGATCGTCTCGGCGCGGCCGCGCTCATAGCGGCGCAACAACACAGTGTCGCCGAGATCGCGAAACGATTCGCGCGCACGCACGACCTCGAGCAGCAACGCAACGTCCTGCAAACCGAGATTCAAACCCTGCCCAGCCAGCGGATGCACCACATGCGCCGCGTCGCCGATCAGCGCGACGCGCGATGCAATCAGCCGCGATACGGTGATGACGCGCAGCGGGAATGTATGCGCCTTGCCGATCGCGGTTAACTCACCGAGCGCAGTTCTGCAGCGCTCGGCCACACGGGCCGCCAGATGTTCGGCACTCGAAGCCGCGAGAGCGGTTGCAGTCTCTGCCGGAGCGGACCAGACCAATGAAACAGAATCGCCCGGCAACGGCAGCAGGGCAACGACGCCTTCATCCGTAAACCATTGCCAAGCGGTATTCAGATGCGGACGTTCGCATCCGAAGTTGGCCACGACCGCCACCTGCTCGTAAGACTTGATCGACGCGCTGATGCCCGCCGCCGCGCGCACCGAAGAATTCGCCCCGTCGGCGCCGATCAACAGGCGAACCGCCAGCGACGTTCCATTTTCCAGCCGGACAGTTACGCTGTCCGGCTCGCCGTGGGTCGAAACAAACGACGACGGAAAGCGCTTGATCGTGGGCTGAAAGCCGCACGCCGCGTCTAGCACGCGTAGCAGCTCCCCTTCCTCGACCATGGTGGCGAGCCGCTCGACGGTGGCTCCGTAAGCATCGAAGGTCAACTCCTGTCCGTCGTCGCCAAAGACACGCATCCGCTCGACCGCACAGGCGCGTTGCTGATCGACGCTGCCCCATACGCCGAGCCGTTCCAGCAAACTAACAGTGCCGGGAGCCACGGCGTATATGCGAGGATCGAACGGCGCCGTGCGGGAAGGTGTGTGTGGCGTGGGCCGCGGTCCGATCAGCGCAACACCGAGCCCCAGTTGCGCGAAACCCAATGCGGCTGCAAGCCCCGGAATGCCGGTGCCCACGATGGCGATATCGAACGATGCGGCATTCATGCAGGAGAGGGCGATTATGCCGCCCGCGCTAAACACTCAGGCCGTCCGGCTATACTTCGCGCCCTTCGCGACGCGGGCTTTGCAAGCATCTATCACCCGTCCGGCAACCCACAGGCCAAGTAGCTCAGTTGGTAGAGCAGAGGACTGAAAATCCTTGTGTCGGCGGTTCAATTCCGTCCTTGGCCACCAC
>JBGSWY010000313.1:0-2030 GCA_041751715.1 Burkholderiaceae bacterium | reverse complement strand
GGTTGAGATAGTCCCCGGAACCTGATCCGGTTAATACCGGCGGAGGAAAACGATGAGTGCCAATCCAAGGTTTATTGCCGCGACCGCGCACGTCGATGAGGCAGCCGTTCAACCGCTGCCCAAATCGCGCAAGGTATTCATCGAGGGCGCACGGCCGGACATCCAGGTGCCGATGCGCGAGATCGCGCAGAGCGAGACGGCGGCGTCGTTCGGTGCCGAAGCGAATCCGCCGGTCACCGTGTACGACACATCGGGTCCGTACACCGATCCGGCAGTCAAGATCGATATCCGTTCGGGCCTGGCGCCGTTGCGCGCGTGCTGGATCGGCGAGCGCAATGACATCGAGGACCTGACCGGGCCGACGTCGCGCTTCGGCGTCGATCGGCTGAACGATCCGAAGCTCGCCGAACTGCGCTTCAATTTGCATCGCAAGCCGCGGCGAGCGCAGGCCGGTGCGAATGTGACGCAGATGCACTACGCGCGGCGCGGCATCGTCACGCCGGAAATGGAGTTCATCGCGATTCGTGAGAATCAGCGACTCGAAGGTCATGCCGAGGTCGTGCGTCGCCAGCACCCGGGGCAATCGTTCGGCGCGCAGCTTCCGCAGACGGTCACGCCGGAATTCGTGCGTGACGAAGTCGCGCGCGGCCGCGCAATCATCCCGGCGAATATCAATCACCCGGAAACCGAGCCGATGATCATTGGCCGCAACTTCCTGGTGAAGATCAACGCCAACATCGGCAATTCCGCGGTGACATCTTCGATCGGCGAAGAAGTCGAGAAGATGACGTGGGCCATCCGATGGGGCGCAGACACGGTGATGGATTTGTCCACCGGCAGGCACATTCACGAGACGCGCGAGTGGATTTTGCGCAACTCTCCCGTGCCGATCGGCACGGTGCCGATCTATCAGGCGCTCGAGAAAGTCGACGGCAAGGCCGAAGAGCTGACGTGGGAGATTTTCCGCGACACGCTGATCGAGCAGGCCGAGCAGGGCGTCGATTACTTCACGATTCATGCCGGCGTGCGGCTGCCGTTCATCCCAATGACGGCGAAGCGTCTGACCGGCATTGTCTCGCGCGGCGGCTCGATCATGGCCAAGTGGTGCCTGGCGCATCATCGCGAATCGTTCTTGTACGAACGCTTCGAAGACATCTGCGAAATCATGAAAGCGTACGACGTGTCGTTCTCACTCGGCGACGGCCTGCGGCCGGGATCGATTCACGACGCCAACGACGAAGCGCAGATGGCCGAGCTGGCGACGCTCGGCGAGCTGACGACGATCGCGTGGAAGCACGACGTGCAGACGATGATCGAAGGGCCGGGCCATGTACCGATGCACCTGATCAAGCACAACATGGACGAGCAGCTGCGCCTGTGCGGCGAGGCGCCGTTCTACACGCTGGGGCCGCTGACCACCGACATCGCGCCGGGCTACGACCACATCACCAGCGGCATCGGCGCGGCGATGATCGGCTGGTATGGCACGGCGATGCTCTGCTACGTGACGCCGAAGGAGCACCTCGGCCTGCCGAACAAGAGCGACGTCAAGGACGGCATCATCACCTACAAGATCGCCGCGCATGCGGCGGATCTCGCGAAGGGCCATCCCGGCGCGCAGATCCGCGACAACGCGCTCTCCAAGGCGCGCTTCGAGTTCCGCTGGGAGGACCAGTTCAACCTCGGGCTCGATCCGGACAAGGCGCGCGAGTTCCACGACGAGACGCTGCCGCAGCACGGCGCGAAGCTCGCGCACTTCTGCTCGATGTGCGGGCCGCACTTCTGCTCGATGAAGATCACCCAGGACGTGCGCGAGTACGCGGCGAAGCAGGGGCTTTCCGCCGAGGCGGCGCTCAAACAGGGGATGGAGGTCAAGGCGGTGGAGTTCGTGCAAAAGGGCGCGGAGCTGTACAGCAAGGCGTAACCACGAACAGCGAGGGCGCGTTACCCCACCGACGCGTCCTCGATCCTGCTCCGCCAACCGCGCCGGGTCTCTTCCACGACGATGCGCTGGTTGATCAGCCGCTCCA
>JBGSWY010000312.1:0-6621 GCA_041751715.1 Burkholderiaceae bacterium | reverse complement strand
TTCGATGATCCGCGTGGGCAAGGTCGTTCCGCCCAAACGCGAAATCCTGAAAAATATTTCCCTCAGTTTCTTTCCCGGCGCCAAGATCGGCGTGCTGGGGTTGAACGGTTCCGGCAAGTCGACATTGCTGCGGATCATGGCTGGTCTTGACCACGAAATCGAAGGCGAGGCGGTGCCGATGCCCGGCATCAAAATCGGTCATCTGCCGCAGGAACCGCTGCTCGACGCCTCGCGTACGGTCAAGCAGGAAGTCGAGGCCGGTTTGGGCGAGTCGCTGCAAGCCAAGGAAAAGCTCGAAGCGATTTACGCCGCTTACGCCGAGCCCGATGCGGATTTCGATCAGCTCGCCGCCGATCAGGCGAAATACGAAGCGATTCTTGCGACCACCGGCCAGGACACCGAAAATCAAATGGAGATCGCTGCCGATGCGCTGCGCCTGCCACCGTGGGAGGCCGTGCTCGGAACGTTATCCGGCGGCGAAAAACGCCGCGTCGCGCTGTGCAAGCTGCTGTTGTCGAAGCCCGACATGCTGCTGCTCGACGAGCCGACCAATCATCTAGATGCCGAAAGCGTCGATTGGCTCGAACAGTTTCTGCTGCGCTTTCCGGGTACGGTCGTGGCGGTCACGCACGATCGCTACTTTCTCGACAACGCAGCCGAGTGGATTCTCGAGCTCGATCGCGGTCGCGGCATTCCCTACAAAGGCAACTACAGCGCGTGGCTCGAGCAGAAGGAAGAGCGTCTGGAGCGCGAGTCGAAACAGGAGGCGGCGCGCGTCAAGACGATGAAGTCCGAGCTCGAATGGGTGCGCCAGAACGCAAAGGGACGGCAGGCCAAGAGCAAGGCGCGCCTGGCGCGCTTCGACGAACTGTCCTCATACGAACATCAGGCGCGCAACGAGACGCAGGAAATCTTTATCCCGGTGGCCGAGCGGCTCGGCGACAAGGTAATCGAGTTCGAAGGTGTGTCGAAGGGTTTCGGCGACCGCCTGCTGATCGATAACCTGACGTTCAGCGTTCCTCCCGGCGCCATCGTCGGCATCATCGGTCCCAATGGTGCCGGCAAGTCGACGCTGTTTCGCATGATCGCCGGCAGCGAGAAGCCCGATGCTGGCGAGATCGTGGTCGGGCCGACAGTGCAACTGGCATCGGTCGATCAGTTCCGCGACGCTTTGCCGAACGACAAGTCGGTGTGGGAGGCGGTATCGGGCGGGCTCGACATCATTACCGTCGGCAAGTTCGAGATGCCGTCACGCGCGTATCTCGGCCGCTTCAACTTCAAGGGTGGCGATCAGCAGAAGATCGTGGGAAACCTGTCCGGCGGAGAGCGTGGACGACTTCACTTGGCGAAGACGCTCCTTGCCGGCGGCAACGTGCTGCTGCTCGACGAGCCATCGAACGATCTCGATATCGAAACCCTGCGCGCGCTGGAAGAGGCGCTGCTCGAATTCGCGGGCACCGTGCTGGTGATCTCGCACGATCGCTGGTTCCTCGACCGCATCGCGACGCATATCCTCGCCGCGGAAGATGATTCGCAATGGAGCTTTTTCAGCGGCAACTATCAGGAGTACGAGGCGGACAAGAAGCAGCGCCTGGGCGAAGAGGGCGCACGGCCGCATCGATTGCGATACAAGCCTCTAAGCAGGTGATCCGTGATCTGTGATCCGTGATCCGTTAAAGCAGGCCCGATGATGCAAACGAAGGCGCCGGGATTTTCCGGATCACCGATCACGGATCACGGATCACGGCATTGGTGGACGCTGACCCTCATCGCCGCCGCCATCCTGATGGTGACGATGGGCGCACGGCAATCCCTTGGGCTGTTCGTTTCGCCGCTGAACACATCGACCGGTCTTGGCATCGTGACGATCAGCTTTGCGTTGGCGGTCGGACAGTTCATCTGGGGCGCGGTGCAGCCGATTGCCGGCGCGGTTGCCGATCGATACGGGCCGGGCCGAGTGTTGGCCGGCGGCATCGTGGTGCTGGCGATCGGCAGCGCGTTGACGCCGTTCATGACGAGCGGGTTTGGCTTGGTGCTCGCGATTGGTATTTTGTCTGCGGCCGGCGCCGGCGCCGCGAGCTTCTCTGTGCTGATTGGCGCCGCCTCGCAGCATGTGCCAGCGAACAAGCGCGGGACCGCCTCAGGCGTGATCAATGCCGGTGGCTCGTTCGGTCAATTCGTATTTGCGCCCTTGCTACAAGCATTGATCACGGTGTTCGGCTGGGTTGGCGCGATGTGGTCACTCGCGGTGTTGACCTTGGGCGCGTTGCCGTTAACCCGTCTTTTGCGGCGCTCGCCAGAGGCGGCGGCTACGCACGCGGCGACCGCGCCCGACGGCGGACTCAGGCGCGCCGTGCGCCACGCGCTGGGTGATCGCAGCTACTTGTTGTTGCATGCGGGATTTTTCACGTGCGGATTTCACATCGCGTTTCTGGTGACTCATCTGCCGGGCGAAGTGGGGTTGTGCGGGTTGCCGGCGTCAGTGGCGAGCTGGTCACTGGCCCTGATCGGTTTGGCGAATATCGCCGGCAGTCTGGTTGCCGGGCAGTGGGTCAATCGCTACCGCAGCAAGTACATCCTGTTCTGGATGTATCTGTCGCGCACCGTGCTGATTCTGATTTTCCTGGCGGCTCCCAAAACTGCGATGACGTTTTACATCTTCGCCATCGGGCTCGGCTTTACCTGGCTTGCCACAGTGCCGCCGACCGCCGGAGTGGTCGGCAAGCTGTTCGGCGTACGCTACCTTGCGACACTGTTCGGGCTGACGTTGCTGTCGCATCAAATCGGCGGCTTTTTCGGCGCCTACCTGGGCGGCATTGCAGTCGATCGTACGGGCAGTTACCTGTGGATGTGGTACGCCGATGCGGCGCTTGCGCTGGCTGCAGCGCTGGTCAACCTGCCGATCAGGGAGCCGAAGACCGAACGGCAGACGGCGCCGGCCTGATCAATCGTCTTCTTCGACCTTGCTCTTCGCCTTGTGCTCGGTGGCGAGTTGCTGCTGCAGATTCGGCGGCGCCTGTTCATAGTGCGACAGCGACATCGACCACGCACCGCGCCCCTGCGTCATCGACTTCAACCGCGCCGAATAGCCTTCGAGCTCCGCCAGAGGCACGTGGCCTTCGACGATCATCGCGCCGACATTGCCGCTGGTGCCGGTGATCTGCCCCCGACGCGATGACAGATCGCCGGTGATGTCGCCGATATGCGATTCCGGCGCTTCGATCTGCGCATTGACGATCGGCTCGAGCACGATCGGCCGCGCCTTGTTAAGCGCGTCGAGAAACGCCTTGCGGCCGGCTGAGACGAACGCGATCTCCTTCGAATCGACCGGATGGTGCTTGCCGTCGTACACCGTGACCCGGATGTCCTGCATCGGGTAGCCGGCGACCGGGCCGGACGCGAGCACCGACTCGACTCCTTTCTGCACGGCGGGAATGAACTGATACGGAATGACGCCGCCCTTGACCTGATCGACGAACTCGAAACCTGCGCCGCGTGCCAGCGGTTCGATGCGCAGAAACACTTCGCCGAACTGCCCGGCGCCGCCAGTCTGTTTCTTGTGCCGCGCATGACCTTCGGCCGGCGCACCGATCGTTTCGCGATACGGCACCCTGGGCGGACGCGTCTGCACTTCGATCTTGTACTGCGACGACATGCGCTCCAGCGCTGAGCGAAGATGCAGCTCGCCGAGCCCGCGCAGCACAGTTTCGTTCAGGGTCACATCGTGTTCCACGACCAGCGTCGGGTCCTCCGCCATCATCTTGTGCAGCACTTCCGAAATACGCTGCTCGTCGCCGCGCCGCGACGGCTGAATTGCAAGTCCGCTCATCGGCGTCGGAAACTCCAGCGGCCGCATGTGGATCTGGTCTTCATCGTGCGAATCGTGCAGCACGCAATCGAAGTCGATGTCGTCGATCTTGGCGACGGCGGCGATGTCGCCGGGGTAGGCCGACGGCACCTCCACCGTCTTCGAACCCTGCAGCATCAACAGATGCCCGACCTTGAACGGTTTGCGGTTGTTGCCGATATAAAGTTGCGTGTCTCTCGTAATCGTTCCCTGATGCACGCGAAAGACGCCGAGCTTGCCGACATACGGGTCGACCACGACCTTGAATACATGCGCCAGCACGTGTTTCTTCGGGTCAGGTTCAGAGCGAAATTCATTGACCGGTTTGCCGTCAACCAACTCGCCCTTGAAGAACAGCGGCGGGTTGCCTTCGGTCGGATTCGGCAGCAGGCGATCGAAGATCTTCAGCAGTTCATCGATGCCGGCGCCGTTCTTCGATGAGACGAAGCACACCGGAATCAGATGGCCCTCGCGCAATGCCTTCTCGAACGGCTCGTGCAACTCGGTCGCTTCGATCTCCTGGCCCTGCTCCAGGTAACGCGCCATCAAATCCTCGTCGACCTCGATCACCTGATCGATCAGCGCCTGATGCGCTTCGGCCACCGAAGAGAAATCCGCCTCGCCCGATGGATTGAAGAAGCAGTCAACGACTTTGGTCCCATTTGCAGCCGGCAGGTTGATCGGCAGCACTTCCTTGCCGAAAGTGCTGCGCAGATCGGTCAGCAACTGCGGCAGATCCACATTCTCGGCGTCGATCCGGTTGACGATGATCAGCCGGCACAGCCGTCGCTTCGCGGCCCAGTCCATCATGCGCGACGTGATCATCTCGATACCGGTCGCGGCATTGACGACGATGGCCGCCGTTTCCACCGCATCCAGCGCGCCGATCGCCTGGCCGATGAAATCTGGAAAGCCCGGCGTGTCCAGCACATGCACTCGCACGTTCGGCAGGTCGAGATGCAGCGCCGACGTGCGCAACGAATGCTGGAAACTTTTCTCCAGCGGATCGAAGTCGCTGACCGTCGTGCCCCGTTCGATGCTGCCAGCGGCCTGAATCGCACCCGTCCTGGCGAGCAATGCCTCGGCAAGCGTCGTCTTTCCTGCACCGCCGTGGCCGAGTAGGGCCACGGTCCTGATGTTCTCCGTCGTATAAGTCATGGGTGCCTCTTTGTTTATATGTCCCCTATGGCTATTGGCTATGCTACCCGCGCTCTGAAACGAGCTGAACACGACGAGGTAACGATGCCCGCGAACCGGAAAGTGTTGAAACAGATTGCCGGCTGGATCGATCCCTATCGTGTGACCGATGGCCGCAAGTTCCGCCTGAAGAAGATCGACCCAGCCAACACCGGCGAACTGAAATCGTCCGACAAGGCAGAGGCAGCGCGGCGATTGTCGACCGGCGTGCAATGGCTCGCGACCGAGCAGGAAATGCTGTACGCGCAGGATCGGCGTTCACTCCTGCTCATCTTTCAGGCGATGGACGCGGCCGGCAAGGACAGCACGATCAAGCATGTGATGACCGGCATCAATCCGCAGGGCGTGCAGGTGGTCCCCTTCAAGCAGCCCTCATCGGAGGAGCTGGATCACGACTGGATGTGGCGTTGTTACCGGCACCTTCCCGAACGCGGACGCATCGGTATCTTCAACCGCTCGTACTACGAAGAAGTGCTGGTCGTGCGCGTACATCAGGAGATTCTGCGCGCGCAAAAGCTGCCGCCGGAGTACGTCGGCAAGGACGTTTTTGAGCAGCGGCTCGCCGATATCGCTGCCACTGAGGACTATCTGACTCGCAATGGCACTTCGGTGCTCAAGTTCTTCCTGCATGTATCGCGCAAGGAACAAAAGAAACGCTTTCTCGAACGGCTCGGTGAGCCGTCGAAACACTGGAAGTTTGCGGCGTCCGATGTCAAGGAGCGCGCCCATTGGAAGGAATACATGGCTGCCTACGAGCAGGCGATTCGCGCCACGGCGACGGAGCGTGCGCCCTGGTTTGTGGTGCCGGCAGACAACAAATGGTTCACGCGCCTGGTAGTGGTCGGCGCGATCGTCGAAGCGCTCGAAAAAATGCAGCTTCATTTTCCGGCGGTCGATGAGGCCAGGCGTGCCGAAATCGCCCGCGCGCGCAAGCTGTTGGTGGGCGAGAAAACTTAGTTGCTTCGTTAAACGCCGCCGATACAGACGTACTTCGTGACCAGATATTCCTCGATGCCGTACTTTGAACCTTCGCGCCCGAATCCCGACTGCTTGATGCCGCCAAACGGCGCCACTTCGTTCGACATCAGGCCGGTGTTGACGCCGACCATGCCGTATTCGAGCGCTTCGGCGACGCGAAACACGCGCGCCACATCGCGCGAGTAGAAATAAGCAGCCAGCCCGAACTCGGTGGCATTGGCAGCGGCAATCGCTTCGGCGTCCTGCGAAAACCTGAATACGGGCGCCACCGGCCCGAACGTTTCTTCGCGCGTCAGCAACATCTTGTCGGTGACATCGGCCAGGACGGTCGGCTGATAGAACGTGCCGCCGAGCGAGTGACGTTCGCCGCCGGTAATCACACTGGCGCCAAGCTTGGTGGCGTCTGCCACATGCTGTTCGACTTTCTTCAGCGCGTTGGCATCGATCAGCGGACCTTGTTGCACGCCGGATTCAAAGCCCGATCCCACCTTCAGCTGCGCCGCCTTCGCTGCCAGCTTTTGCACGAACTCGTCATAAATTGTTTCGTGCACGTAAAAGCGATTGGTGCAGACGCACGTCTGGCCGGCGTTACGGTACTT
>JBGSWY010000311.1:0-4132 GCA_041751715.1 Burkholderiaceae bacterium | reverse complement strand
GCGCGGCGCGCACATGGTGTTCATCACCGCCGGCATGGGCGGGGGCACCGGCACCGGCGCAGCGCCGGTGGTGGCCGAGATCGCAAAGGAGCTCGGCATCCTGACGGTGGCGGTCGTCTCGAAGCCGTTCGAGTTCGAGGGCCCCCGGCGCATGAAGCTGGCCGAAACCGGCGTCATCGAGCTGGAGGACACGGTGCACTCGCTGATCGTCATCCTCAATAACAAGCTCGAGGAAGTGATGGGTGAGGATGCCGAAATGGCCGAGTGCTTCCGCGCCGCCGACGACGTTCTGCATAACGCGTGCGCCGGTATTGCCGAAATCATCAATGTGCCGGGCCTGGTCAACGTCGACTTTGAAGACGTCAAGACCGTGATGAGCGAGCAGGGGAAGGCGATGATGGGTACGGCGCTGGCATCGGGTCTGGACCGCGCACGGATTGCCGCCGAACAGGCGGTCGCCAGTCCGTTGCTCGAAGGCGTCGATCTATCGGGCGCGCGCGGTGTGCTGGTCAATATCACCGCATCGTCGTCGCTGAAGATGAAGGAAACGCGCGAAGTGATGAACACGATCCGAGCCTTTGCTGCCGACGATGCGACCGTGATCTTCGGCACCGTGTGCGATGAATCGATCGGCGACGGGTTACGGGTAACAGTGGTCGCCACCGGACTCGGCCGGGCTGCATCGAAGAAGCAGTCGACGCCCTTCATCGTGGTGCGGACCGGCACGCACGACGCGCCTATGACCCTGCCAACCGGAGCGGCCAATCCGACGTCGTCTGACTACAGCGACTTCGACAAGCCTGCGATCTGGCGCACACGCGATTCCGCCCAGGCGAGAGTAGCTGCGATGGAAGACACCGGTTCCGATCGGTACGACATCCCGGCGTTTCTCCGCAAGCAGGCCGATTAGTGCGCTCCTCGTGTACGCGATGCGGCCTGAAGGGCGTATCGCACGTGCACTCGTCGCGATTGGTCAGGCGCGCTCCCGTCGGAGCGGCTGCGCGTACGCGCGCGGTACAAAGGCAGCGGAATAGCGACTTCGGACGCCTCAATACCTCCCGATGACCTTCACCCAAGTAAAATCGCCCCATGCTGAAACAGCGCACTCTCAAACAGATCGCCCGCACGGTTGGCATCGGGCTGCATAGCGGCACCAAGGTCACGTTGGCGTTGCGGCCGGCGGCGGCGGATACCGGTGTCGTGTTCCGCCGGATCGATGTGGATCCGCCGGTCGATATCTCGCTGCGGCCGGAGAGCGTGGTCGAGACGAAAATGGCCACCACGATTGGGCTCGGCGCGGTGAAGGTGGCCACGATCGAGCATTTGATGAGCGCGCTGGCCGGGCTCGGCATCGACAACTGTTACGTGGAGGTCGATGCGCCTGAAATCCCGATCATGGACGGCAGCGCGGCAAGCTTCGTGTTTCTGATTCAGGCGGCCGGCATCAGCGAGCTGAACGCGCCGAAGAAATTCGCCCGGATGTTGAAGCCGGTCGAATTTCGCGACGGCGATGCGTGGGCGCGGCTCGAGCCGTACTTCGGATTCAAGCTGAAGTTCTCGATCGCGTTCAATCACCCGGCGATCGATGCCACGGAACAGATGGTCGAAGTCGACTTTGCGCACGACTCGTACATCAAGGAAGTTTCGCGCGCACGCACATTCGGCTTCGTCAACGAGGTCGAGACCCTGCGCAAGGCCGGGCTGGCGATCGGCGGCAGCTTCGAAAATGCGATCGTGATGGATGAATATCGTGTGCTGAATGCAGACGGGCTTCGCGCCGGCGACGAGATCGCCAAGCACAAGATGCTGGATGCGATCGGTGATCTCGCCGTGTTCGGCCATCCGCTGATCGGGTCGTATGTCGCGCACAAGTCGGGCCACGCCATCAACAACAAGCTGCTGCGCGCGCTCGCCGCCGACCGGACGGCATTCGAGCTGGTGACTTTCGATGATGACGGGCAGGCGCCTGCGGCGTTCCGTTTTCAAGCGGAGCTGGTCTAAAGCCGCTTGCGGAGCGTTCCGGCCAGCTTTTCTGCTGCTTGCTTGAGCGGCGATTCACGGATCGAAACGGCCAGCTCAGTCACCGCGGCGACCGCGCGTGCGTCGTTGCGCGGCCACGCGATTCCGGAACTTGAGCCACTTGAGGGCGCGATCCTCCCGTCTCCAGGGTAGGACGTGACGGCGGGTTGTACTCGCGTCTTGATCTCGTTAACTTTGATGCCGTGAGTCGCCAGACTTGATAACAAACGGGGCATGGCCTGGCGCAATTTGGCCGAGTGAGAAGGCGAAGGAAGACTAAGCCAGAGAATTTCGCCCCGCAGTTCGCAGGCACCGGGCACGAGGGGATCAAAGCCCAGGACCGAGCGGCAGGTGGGAGTGATCAACAGCGCTGCTCGCTGGGTCGCGTCCCAGCGGGCGAGTAGCGAAGCCGCTTCCGGCGAGTCGCGCAGGGCGGCGGCGATCAGGCGAGCGGTGGCGGGCATGGCGGTTCAGTCAGCAGCAATCGGAGAGGGTGCAGGTGCAGATCATAGTGGTCGATAAGCGGTTGGCGCGGGCTCTGACGCTCAGTATTACCCGCCACCATGCCCTGGCCGCGCTAATCGCTCTCGCAATGGGTGTGTTGCTGCTCTCCGGCGCTTTCTCGTTTCTTGCGGTGCGCGCCGCATCCGCATTTCGCATTCCGATCATCTCCGATGTGATCTCGTTCGTAAGCCGCGACGAGATCGAGCGCAAGGACCAGCTCGTGCGCGACAATGTGTCGGCGCTGGCGCGCAAACTCGGTGAGGTGCAGGCGCAGATGCTGAGGCTGGATGCCATCGGCGAGCGCGTAGGCAAGGCAGCCGGCATCCGTCCCGAGGAATTTCGCTTTGTGCATTTGGCGGGCCGCGGTGGCGCGGCGGCGAATGGCGAAACAATGACTTTGCGCGATCTCGACCTCGAATTGAGGCAGCTTTCATCGAGCGTCGAACAGCGCGCGGATTATCTGAGCGTGATAGAAGCCGAGCTGCGCGCGCAGCAGGTGCGGCGGGCGCTGCTGCCACATAGCAAGCCGGTGGCCGATGGATTCGTCGGATCGGGCTATGGTTGGCGGTCCGATCCGTTTTCCGGCGAAATGTCCCATCATTCGGGAATCGATTTTGCAGCGCCCTCCGGGACACCGATTCATGCCGCCGCGGGTGGCGTCGTCGTGGTTTCCGAGTATCACCCGGTATGGGGCAACATCGTCGAAGTCGACCATGGCAACGAACTGCTGACCCGTTATGCGCATGCGAGCCGATTGCATGTTGCGATGGGAGACATCGTCAAACGCGGCCAGAAGCTGGCAGAAGTCGGTTCCACCGGGCGCTCGACCGGCCCACACCTGCACTTCGAAGTGCATCATCGCGGCGCTGCGCAAAACCCGTCGAAATTCCTGCTCGCCAAAGACAAGTTGTTGCAACCACCGGCCGCCGGCCCGGCGCGCGTTGACATCAAGGCTCTTGCAGCCACCGCTTCCGCCCGCAACTAGCTTGCTCCAGCAGGCTTCAAGCAGGGCAATTGCCGTCATCCGTTCCGGGCGGCCCCTATGACATAATTTTCGCCTTTGCCGACGCGCGTCGCCATCTTGCGATTCTTGCGGCCATGTTTATAGCGACAAGCGTGCGCGAGCGAGCCCACTTCCCATGATGTCCGGACTTTTGACCAAGGTTTTCGGCAGCCGCAATCAGCGCCTGCTCAACACGTACGACCGCAATGTCGAGCGCATCAATGCGCTGGAACCGACGGTATCGGCACTTTCCGACGAGTCGTTAAAGGCGAAGACCAGCGAGTTCCGCGAGCGGCTGGCGAAGGGCGAGGCGCTCGACGATCTGTTGCCCGAAGCGTTCGCAGTGGTGCGTGAGGCGGCCAAGCGCACGCTGTCGATGCGCCATTTTGATGTGCAGCTGGTGGGCGGCATGGTGATGCACGCTGGCAAGATTGCCGAGATGCGCACCGGCGAAGGCAAGACGCTCGCCGCCACATTGCCTTTGTATTTGAATGCGCTGGCAGGAAAAGGTGTGCACCTTGTTACGGTCAATGACTATCTGGTGACGCGTGACGCCGACTGGATGGGCAAGGTCTACCGGTTCCTCGGTCTGACAGTCGGCACCGT
>JBGSWY010000310.1:0-2552 GCA_041751715.1 Burkholderiaceae bacterium | reverse complement strand
AGCTGCCGACTGCCTGGAACCACCGAGTACTGGCCCAAATCGGTGACGCCTGCCTGCTTCAACACTTCGTCGTCGATGAAGAAGTTGCCGGTGGTCGTTGTGGAGTCGGAGATCAACACCTGATACGCGGCGTCGGCCACGATTTCCGGCGTGCGGCAATGCTCGGGCTTGATGCCGGGGATCATCTGCAGAGCGGCGGTCTGAATGATGGTGCGCGGCCAGAGCGCGTTGACGGCGATCCCGTAAGGCCGGAACTCGGCGGCGTGGCCCAGCACGCACATGCTCATTCCATACTTTGCCATCGTGTACGCCACGTGGGGCGCGAACCAGCGCGCGTCCATGCTGAGCGGCGGCGCCAGTGTCAGGACATGCGGGTTGCGCTTGCGCTCGGCCGACTGCTTCAGATACGGCAGGCAGGCCTGCGTGCACAGGAACGTGCCGCGCACGTTGACCCCGAACATCAGATCGAAGCGCTTGATCGGAGTGGCTTCCGTTGGCGTCAGGCTGATGGCGCTGGCGTTATTGATCAGGATATCGATGCCGCCGAAGGTTTCCGCGGTCTTGCGTGCGGCGTCCAGCACTTGTTGTTCATCCCGAATGTCGCATGCAAGCGCAAGCGCCTTGCCGCCGGCGGCTTCGATCTCGGCGGCCGCAGAATGGATCGTGCCGGGCAATTTCGGATTCGGCTCGACAGTCTTTGCCGCAATGGCGACGTTCGCACCATCGGCTGCAGCGCGCTTGACGATTGCCAGGCCGATGCCGCGCGACCCTCCGGAAACGAAGATCGTCTTGCCCTTCAGATTCATGGCTGCTGCTTCGGCCAAAGGATCATCTGCGTGCAGCGGAACAACGCGATCGCCTTGCCGGTACCGGTATGCGTCACCGTCGCGTCCCAAACCTGCGTGGTCCTGCCCTGGTGCGCGGCGCGTACATCGGCGCGCAGCGTGCCTTCGACGGCGGTGCCGAGAAAATTCGATTTCAACTCGATCGTCGTGAAGTTCGACGCACCGTCAGGCAGATGCGCAATCGTAGCGTAGCCGGCTGCGGTGTCGGCCAGCGCAATCACCGACGCAGCGTGCAGGTAACCGTTGGGCGCCAGAAACTGCGGCCGGATCACACACTCCATTGCGAGCCCACCTTCTCGCACGTCGACCACGTTCAAGGCGAACCAGCCCGGCAGGTTGTCGCCGGTACGGGCATTCAGATTCGCGAGCGTGATGTCGGGGCGCACCGGCATGGAATAGCCGATCAGGCGAACTTCGAGAAGTCCGGCTTCCTGCGCTCGAAAAACGCCGTGAAAGCCTCCTTCGCTTCTGCGCTGCGCACCATTGCAGCGAACGAGCTCACTTCATCCATCATCACTTTCTCGGTCAGTGTCTTCCATCCCGCACGCAGCAGGCGCTTGGTTGCACGCACCGAAGCCGGCGGCAGCTCGTTGAAACGCTCGGCCTGCTTGATCGCGTAGTCGAGCACGTCGTCCGGCGGCAAAATCCGATTGACGATCTTCATCTCGACCGCCTCGTCGGCGCTGATCGGATCTCCGAGCATCAGCTTCTCCACCGCCTTGTGATAGCCGGCATTCAGCGGAACCAGCAGGCTCGATGCAAACTCCGGACACACGCCGAGCGACACGAACGGCATTGAAAACACCGAATTGTCGGCGCAGTAAACGAGGTCACAGTGCATCAGCATAGTGGTGCCGATGCCGACCGCAGCGCCGTTGACCGCAGCGACCACCGGCTTTTCTGCGTACCCGAGCGCCTGCATGAACTGAAACACCGGCGCATTGATATCGGCCGGCGGATTCTTGATGAAGTCTTCGAGATCGTTGCCCGCCGTGAAAACATCTTTCTGACCGCGGATCAGGATCGCACGCACTGCCGAATCATCATGCGCCGAGGCGATCGCATCGGCCATCGACTGGTACATCGCGGCTGAGATCGCATTCTTCTTCTCTGGTCGCGCGATTTCGATCCGCGCGATGCCGTTGACCGTCGCCGTCGTTATGCTCATCGCTGCGCTGCTCATGCCTCCGGGCTCATCGTCAACTCTGGCTTGGCGCCACTTTGCGCGCAAAATCCCGCAACGCTGCCGACGCCTGCCCGCGAATCTTGTTGCGAACGATGGGCGTCCAGCCGAGCAGGGCGCCCTTGGCTCCCAGCGCTTCGGCAGACCAGCGCCACAGGCTAAAAGTGTCTTCCTGCCGCACGATCTTGCCGGCAACGATCTGCATCTCGCTCCGTACGCGATTCGTCACCGGCCGCCCGGTCCCGGAAAATGTGTAATGCGCGACCCAGTTGACGCGCGCGCGCGAAGCGCTGTCTTCGACTATGTCGACATCGACATTGAAGTCTTCGGCACGCGAAAGGAGCATCTGCCACATCAGGCGCGTTCCCTTCGCGTTCAGCAGCGGAAACACCGGGTCACTGAACGTGGCGTGCTCGGCGTACAGCAGGCTCATCGTGTACCAGTCACGAACGGTGAGTGCATCGTAAAAACGCTGCGCTACAGCCACATCGACCTCGCTATACCCTTTCGAAAATTCCGGCGGC
>JBGSWY010000309.1:0-4840 GCA_041751715.1 Burkholderiaceae bacterium | reverse complement strand
CGCTGCAGTTGCCACTCGTCGTTCTGCTCGAGCATCAGCGCGCCGACGAGGCGCGTGATGGCTGGCGCATTGGGGAAGATACCGACGACATCGGTGCGCCGCTTGATCTCGGCGTTGACCCGCTCGAGCGGATTGGTGCTGTGGATCTGGGTGCGATGCGCCTTGGGGAAGGTCAGGAACGCGAGCACGTCGGGCTCGGCCACGTCCATCAACTCAGCGAGCTTGGGGAACCTGGCGCGCAGCTGATCGGCGACGACGCGCCACTGGGCACTCGCGGCCTCGAAGTGCTCTTGCGCGAAGACGGTGTTGATGGCGGCGAGCACGACCTGCCGCTGCCCCTTGCCGGCATGCGCGAGGGCATTGCGCAGGAAGTGCACTTTGCAGCGTTGCCAAGTGGCGCTGAGGACCTTGGCGGCCGCGGCCTTCAGGCCCTCGTGCGCATCGGCGATCACGAGCTTCACGCCGCGCAGGCCCCGACGGGTCAGCGAGCGCAGGAAGTCGGTCCAGAACGGCTCCGCTTCGCTCGGACCCACCGCCATGCCGAGCACTTCGCGCTGGCCTGCGGTGTTCACGGCGACGGCGATTATCACGGCCTTGGCAACGATCCGGCCGGCCTCGCGGCACTTCAGGTAGGTCGCATCGATCCACAGGTACGGCCAGTCGCCTTCGAGCGGCCGATCGAGGAAGGCATGCACCCGCTCATCGATCTCGCCGCACAGCCGGCTGACCTGGCTCTTGGAGATCCCGCTCATGCCCATGGCCTTGACAAGCTCATCCACCGAGCGGGTCGAGACGCCTTGCACGTAGGCCTCCTGGATCACGGCCGCGAGCGCCTTCTCGGCCGTGCGGCGCGGCTCGAGAAACGGCGGGAAGTAGCTGCCTTCGCGCAGCTTCGGGATCTTCACCGGGATGGACCCCGCGCGGGTCTCCCACAGCCGCTCCCGGTAGCCATTGCGGCGGTTGGCCCGCTCGGCGCTGCGCTCGCCGTAGCCGGCGTTGCACAGGTTCTCGATATCGAACTCCATCACGCGCTGCACGACGTGCTCAATCATCTGGCGCAGCAGATCGGCGTCCGCCCCCTTTTCCAGGAGCTCAGACAGTGCAATGCTGGACTTGGTCATCGTGGTGCTCTCCGTTGAAGGCAAGGTCTGGTAACCCAACCTTAAACCACGACCCACGATGGCCGCCGATCGAACCGCTGCCGTCCGCTCGGGCTCCCCCCTCACGGGCGGCAGCGCATCCTTCGGTCATCCCTGCTCGTACACCACTTCCAGGGACGTCACTGCGAGGTGTAACGCCACCGCGGAATGAGGCTCAAGTCGACCACGTCTATCCGAGGTCTCGTGGTGGAACCAATGATCCCAGTAATGGCCAAGTTCTTTCCCGGCAGGAGAACTTGGACAAGTCGGATTCGTTACCGTGAAAGATCGTTCCAAAGCGGCGGTCGGTCGGCAATGCGCAGCAATAGTATGCGCACATGTTGCGTTGGGGCGATTGCCAGTCCTGCTGGCTGAGCGATCTGAGCCTGAAGACGACGCAGACAGCGGCTGGCAGTTCCTATGCGGGACGGAGGACGAGGACTGGGCCGAAGCACAAGTGTGGTCGGTTCAGGAAGTCATTGACTCAGATGTGACGCTGAACGAGTTCATCGACATGCCGGCCGGAACGCGCTTGAGTAGATCCACAGCAGCTTACAAGTGGGAAGTCGTTCCAATGGAGCCGGATCGACACTAATCTGTTGCCGCAAAGAGCGCACCGACGGTATTGCGTGACGTCGTATTGCGCGGCGGACCTGGAGGGCAGAACGTCAAGAACCTGGTCGGACCTCCGAACTCGGTCGTCCGCGGTGGCGGAGAGCGAGCGTTTGTCACCAACGACAAGGGTCAAGTTGACCTCGACATCACGCGGGGCCGCGTCAAGCCCGTAACGCCGGGAGAGGGCTTCGGCCCGAAACGCGCACCAACTTCTGACGAACTACAGCTGCTCGATCGCGTGCTTCGAGGTGGCCCATGACCGTCGCGGAGCTGATTCTCAATTTTCGAGCTGCGCTCTTAGCAGTATTGCCAATGGTAGAGGCGCTTGGGATTCCGTGGAAACGTGGGGACGCATATGACCAGTGGGACGATCTAGCAAGTTGCTTGTACAAGCAACTTGTCGGCAACCTTGTAGACTCGCTGGGCGCTTCTGGTAGCGAAACACCCTTGTGCTTGGCTGCGTACGACATGATGCTTTCCGACTACCGTGACGTCGCAACAATTGAAGTGCACAATGAAGCTCTGGAACCCGGTCGTTGGGTGTTCCATGCGTTCGGCACGGATGATGATCCGTTCGACATTATAGAGGTTCGCGAAGTTAGCTCCGATGGCGTACCGTGCAGCGAAGTACTTTGTACCTGCGGGCTTAGCGGTTCTCAGTTCGGACTCGCGTTGCCGAACGGGTCGTACATCGAAAACGTGCCCGTCTACTCGGACCCGTGATAATTCTCTGCCGCAAGGGGCGCTAGATCCCTCGACGATTTGTCGCGTGCAGCTGGTGCGCTGGATCGCGGCGGCTATTCCGCTGCGGGCAGGCAACTCCAGAAGCATGGCAGCCGCCCGGCTAGCGCCTTCCCTGCGGCTCGAGGGAACCCCGCCGCAATCAACCGGCAGGGCCAAGCCGCCGTCGATGACATTCTCACCAGTCCAGGGACAACGACGGTCACTCGCCACCACGCGAGATTTGGCGACGTTACGGAGATCCGAGCGCCCGATGGTCGCGGAGTTCGGTACGGGTCAAACGGTGACTTCCTGGGCTTTTTGGAGCCGCGCCCATGAAGTTCACCGTAGAAGTCGCCAGCAGCCCAGATCGTGACGAGCTTGTCGCGGAGATCTGGTGGAATGATCAGATGGTTGCCGAGGTACGCCGCGGCGCAGACGGCGTACGCTTTGTCGACCTCTACCCGCCTCCGTCAAAGGTTCCGTGGTCATTCGATCTTGAGGAGTGGATTCTCGCGTTGAAGGAGGCAGAAGAGCGGCTAAGCTAACGCCGCAAGGGGAACAGCGCGATCCGTCGGAGCGGCTGCGACCAGTAAGGTAACGCGCGCGGGACTTTCTGCGAAGGAAGCGGCGAAGGACGTCCCCAGTTGGGTACGAGGCGAAAGACCGGTGCTTGGCGAGAAGGGTCGCGATTTCGCGACGAGAGTTCTCAATGACAAGTATGGCGCGGGAGGTTACCCCAAAGGCCCTGGATCGGAATTCAGCAAGATTCAGAAATGGGGCGACAGAGCGTTCCAGGATCCGCCGGGAACATGAGTGTTGAGAAAGTGTTCGTTGTACAACATGTACGTACGCAGGTGGATGGAACTGAAGACGTGAAGTTCATTGGCGTCTATTCATCTGAGCTGCACGCTCAGGGTGCCATTCGGCGCCTTCGAGAGATTGCGGGCTTCCGCAATCATAGAGATGGGTTTGTAGTGGACCCTTACGAGGTCGATAAGGATCACTGGACCGAAGGCTTTGTCACGGAGTGACGGCGACTGGTATTGGCATCGCTGTCGCGATGCCGGCGAGGCACGAAGTCAGCGTTAGGCAGGATAGCCCGCGGCTTACTGTTGTGCCCCAAACGGCCACAAGAGCGCTGGCTTACTTGGGGTTGCTGATATCAGCGGTGAAGCCGATGCCGCGGCGCTTTGCGGGTGGCGGCTGCATGAGCTCGCGGATCGCGAAGAGCATGGCGGCGATCGCGAGCCAGGTAACGGAGGCCTTCGTTCAAGCGCTCGTGGAGCGTTCCCCGAGTCTGGCTCCGCTGCTGGAAGAGCATCTGAGGGACAATTTCGGGGAGCTTCTACCGCACATTTTTCTTGGCGATGTCGTACGCTGGGTGCTGACGTTGATGGCGACCGCGCGCGCGGAAGGAAGCCTTACTGCTCAGCGCGAACTGCGCGAGTTCCTTTGCCGCTTGGAGGACACCTACGCAAGTGGGAACGAAGAGTTGCAGGAGCTATTGTCAATGTCGTTCCTAGAGAACTTGCCGCGGTCCGGCGAAGACGGAGCGGAGATCCGAAATCAACTCGGTCCCACTCTAACGAAGCAGCTGCGAGTCATAGGCTGATGCTGTTGCCGCAAGGGGCATTGCCAGCCTTCCGACTAAACCTGGTCAGCTTGGACATATCTTTCGGAACGCGCCGGGCCATCTCGCAGACACGCCGGCCAATCGACAACTGCTTACTGATGTTGCGAGTAACGCAGCCAATCGGGTCGGCGTCGATCGGTTTGGCAACGTCTGGTCGAGTGTGACCAGAGCGGACGGCACTCAAGTCTGGGTGTCCACCCGAAACGGCGTGATCCAGAACGGCGGCCTCAATCAAGCGCCGCAAGCATTCCCGAACATTGTGGGGCCATAGCCATGAAGAATCTCTCAGAGCATGAAGCGTACGCAGCGATGTTCGCGTTCCTGGAGAATCGCTACCGGCTGACCGAGTCTGACGATCTAGGGGCATTGCTTGGCAGCATGTCTCTACTTCCCGGCGGAGGGACTGCTGATCCGGCCATCTGGGACGATTGGCTCAATGCAATCAAGGAAGCCGCATCCGGTGCCGTCCGGGTGGACATGGAGCTGAAGTAGGTGAACTCGTTGGGCGACATGCTCGACAAACTGATTTGGCTGCTGCTCGTTGGATGCGTCCTCTTCGTTGCTACCCCGGAGTCAACGGCAGGCGTCGCGTCGTCTGAAAACCGCGCATCGGGGTCCGCGGCCGGCCTCACAACGCTCATCGGGATCGAGGCGCGGCTAAGTGAAGAAGCCGCCAAGGAAAATGCAGCCCTCGGATACGACCTCGCGTCGGATGATGCTGTTGCCGCAA
>JBGSWY010000308.1:0-1720 GCA_041751715.1 Burkholderiaceae bacterium | reverse complement strand
CGGCGCCGGCACTGCGCGCCGCGAGGGCCGCGGTGGCCCCGGCCCCACCGGCGCCGATCACGAGGATCGGCACCGTTGTGTCGAAGCGCACGTCAGGATCGACGACGATGCCCATCGATCAGGCCTCCGCGCGCTTGAATTGCTGGTGCAGCCAGTGAGCCGCGGACAGCGCGCGCATATCGTCACCCGGCCGACCGATGATCTGCACTCCCAGCGGCAAACCGGCTTTGCCCCGCAACAAAGCGCGCGGCACCGGAACATTGATCTGCGGCCCGCCCAGCAGCTGCCAAGCCCGGTTGAACTGCGGATCGCCGGTGCTGCCGAGTCCATGCGGCGCTTCGCCCGGCGCGCTCGGCGCCAGCAGCACGTCGGCATTGCCGAACAGCTCATCGATCGACGCTGCGCAGTCGCGCCCGGCCTGCAACGCAGTCAGATATGAAGCGGCATCGATGGCACGTCCTTCTTCGATCAGCGCCGCAAGCTGAGCAGATAATTGCGCCCGCCGATAATCAAGCTCGGCGGCGAGCGCGCGAGCGGTTTCGAATACCTGAATCGTGCGCTGCGCATCGGCCAGCGCCGTCAGCTTCTCCGGCCAATTCATTTCGCGCACGGTCGCACCATGGCTCGAACACGCGCGTACCGCCTGCTCAAGCGCATCGATCATTGAGGGTGAAAGCTGCGACGCCCACGGGGTCATCGTCCACACGATCGACGGCGCGCCCGCCGCGTTTGCAACGTCCGCCAAGCTGGTGCGCGACATCAGCGTCGCCGCGAGCAGCGCCACATCTTCGACTGTGTTGGCGAAACAGCCGACGACATCGAGCGTATCGGAGACCTGCTTGACTCCGGCGCGCGGCACCGAACCGCGCGTCGGCACGAACCCCACAACGCCGCAGAACGACGCCGGCCGGATGACCGAACCGGCGGTTTGCGTACCGAGCGCAAACGGCGTCATGTGCGCTGCGACAGCCGCCGCCGACCCGCTCGACGAGCCGCCCGGCGTGTGATCCAGCGCATGCGGATTACGGGATGGTCCAGGCGTGAAGTTCGCGAATTCAGCGGTGACCGTCTTGCCAAGCACGAAACTGCCTGCCGCGCGCACTGCAGCGACACACGCGGCGTCGGCGCGCGGCACATGGCCCGCATAGATCGGTGAGCCGTACTCGGTTGTAATTCCGGCGGTATCGATCACGTCTTTGACCGCAATCGGCAAGCCGTGCAGCGCGCCGCGCGCCGGTCCGTTCTCGAACTCACACGCCGCAGCGAGCGCACGAGTGGAATCGATCCACGCAAACGCATGCACTTCGGCCTCGCGCTGCCCGATCGCATCGAGAAACGAATGCGTCACCGCCTCGCAGCTCGCGTCACGCGCTGAGATCATTCGCGCAAGCTGCGTGGCAGGCAGGCGGTTAAGTGGAATTTTCATGGCGGTTCACCGAATCTGGCGCAAGCGTGCGTGAATCCGGATTGCACTGGTCGATTAAAAAACGTCTTCTACGGCGTTCGACCTGGCGCATCGCGAAAAACGGCAAAGCATGCCGCTATTCCACAAATCGACTACAGAAACAGGTCTGGCAACAGCTGCCGACTGCCTGGAACCACCGAGTACTGGCCCAAATCGGTGACGCCTGCCTGCTTCAACACTTCGTCGTCGATGAAGAAGTTGCCGGTGGTCGTTGTGGAGTCGGAGATCAACACCTGATACGCGGCGTCGGCCACG
>JBGSWY010000307.1:0-5542 GCA_041751715.1 Burkholderiaceae bacterium | reverse complement strand
GCGGTCGGCGAGCGCTTGAAGCAGGCGAACATCGCGATTGCGACCGCGCTGATCCCGGGCCGCAAGGCGCCGGTTCTGATTACCGAGGCAATGGTCCAGGCGATGCAGCCGGGTTCAGTGATCGTCGATATGGCAGTCGAGCAAGGTGGCAACTGCGCTTTGTCCGAACTCGGCAAGACGGTGACTAAGTACGGCGTTCACATCATCGGCGAACCCAATATTGCCGCCACGGTGCCAACCGATTCGTCGGCGCTGTATGCGCGCAACGTGCTCGACTTTCTGAAGCTCGTGGTCGACAAGGATGGCAAGTTCGTGCTGCCCGCGGATGACGACATCGTCACCGCGTGCCTTCTATGTGTAAATGGCGAGATAAAACGGAAAAATCAGTAGGCAATAACCTATGGAAGCCATCAGCCCGATCGTCATCAACCTCATCATCTTCGTGCTGGCGATCTACGTCGGCTACCACGTCGTGTGGAACGTCACCCCGGCGCTGCACACGCCGCTGATGAGCGTGACCAATGCGATCTCGGCCATCATCATCGTCGGCGCGATGCTGGCGGCGGCGCTTACTGAAACCGCTCTTGGCAAGACGATGGGGGTGCTGGCGGTTGCGCTGGCGGCCGTCAACGTGTTCGGCGGATTTCTGGTCACGCGACGAATGCTCGAGATGTTCAAGAAAAAAGAGCCGAGAAAGAGCAAATGAGACAACACGGCTCCTCCGTCATTCCCGCGCAAGCGGGAATCCAGCGTCGTTGCCGGCAAAGACACTGGGTTCCCGTTTTCACGGGAACGACAAACAGTGGAGCGCATTCATGACGCTGAGCATGAACGTCGTCGTCCTGCTGTACCTGGTGGCGTCGGTCTTCTTCATCCAGGCGCTGAAGGGACTTTCGCATCCGACCACGTCCCGGCGTGGCAATGTGTTCGGCATGACCGGCATGGCGATCGCGATGGTGACCACGGTCGCATTGCTCTACAAGCTCGCTCCGCAGATCGCAACGACCGGACTGGGCTGGGTGCTGGGCGGACTGCTGGTCGGGGGCACCGCCGGCACCATCATGGCCAAGAAGGTCGAGATGACGAAGATGCCGGAGCTGGTCGCGTTCATGCATTCGATGATCGGGCTGGCGGCGGTGTTCATCGCGATTGCGGCGGTGGCCGAACCGTGGGCGTTCGGCATCGCCGAGCGCGGCGGCGCGATTCCGACCGGCAATCGCATCGAGCTGTTCATCGGGGCGTTTGTCGGCGCAATCACTTTCTCCGGATCGGTGATCGCATTCGGCAAGCTGTCCGGCAAGTACAAGTTCCGATTGTTCCAGGGTGCGCCGGTCACCTTCAATGGCCAGCACATGCTCAACCTCGCGCTCGCGGTGGCGATGCTCGCGTGCGGCGCATGGTTCGCGGTCACGCAGGAGTGGGCTGCGTTCTGGCTGATGCTTGCGATCGCGTTCGCGCTCGGCGTGCTGATCATCATTCCGATCGGCGGCGCCGATATGCCGGTGGTGGTGTCGATGTTGAACAGCTACTCCGGCTGGGCCGCAGCGGGCATCGGCTTCTCGCTGAACAACTTCATGCTGATCGTCGCCGGCTCGCTGGTCGGATCATCCGGCGCGATCCTGAGTTACATCATGTGCAAGGCGATGAACCGCTCGTTCTTCAACGTGATCCTCGGCGGCTTCGGGGGTGAAGTCGCGGCTGCTGCGGGAACCGCCGAGCAGCGCCCGGTGCGCTCAGGCTCGCCCGATGACGCCGCGTTCCTGCTGGACAACGCGGAAACAGTGATCATCGTGCCGGGCTACGGACTCGCGGTCGCGCGTGCGCAGCATCCGTTAAAGGAGCTGGCCGACAAGTTGATCGCGAAGGGCGTCAATGTGAAGTACGCGATTCATCCGGTGGCCGGCCGCATGCCGGGGCACATGAACGTCTTGCTGGCCGAAGCCGAGGTTCCGTACGACCAGGTGCACGAGATGGAAGACATCAACGGCGAGTTTGGCGAAGCCGATGTCGCACTCATTCTCGGCGCGAACGATGTGGTCAATCCGGCGGCGAAGGATCCGAAGTCGGCGATTGCCGGCATGCCCATCCTCGAGGCCTACAAGGCGAAGCAGGTGATCGTCAACAAGCGCTCAATGGCGAGCGGTTACGCCGGGCTGGATAACGAATTGTTCTATATGCCGAAGACGATGATGGTGTTCGGCGATGCGAAGAAGGTAGTGGAGCAGATGGGGAAAGCGGTGGGTTAAGTCAACCGACTCAACCCACCGTCGTCGTCCGACTATTTTCCCGGCGTTAACTGCGCACGAACTTCACCGCCCGGGTGCTTGGCGGTGTGCAGGTTGACGTACAGCCTGCCGGCCATCAGGTCGGCGACTTGCGCCGCCGTCAACGTGGCTTTGCCCTCGAACGGGCTCGCAACGCTGCCGGTAAACGGAATCATCACGCCCGCGTTCGCCCCCGTCATTGCCGGGCCGTGAATGTGACCCGCGGTCACCGGGCCGCTCAGCCCGGAATACGACACTCTCCAGGTCAGGACGTTGGTCTCTTTGTTGAACGTGGCGTTGACCGTTCCGCTGCCCGTGGTTGATACAGGCGGAACCTCGCTGGCACCGGTAAGGGGGCTCGTCATGGCCGTGCTGCTCGACCCCATCATCGACGACATCCAGCCGCAACCCGCAAGCGTCACGGTCGCAGCCAGCAGCGCGCTCTGGATTGCATTGCGATAAGAACTCATTGTTTTTCTCCTCGGTAATCGGGCGGCCGAACGGCCGCCGATGCGGCAAGCATAGGCCGATCGCGTTAGCCCCAGCTCAAAAGATTCAGGAACTCGCGGCGCGTCTTCGGTCCGTAGGTCACGAACGCCGGATCAGGCCGCTCGCGATACTCCTGCCGCTCCAGCGCAACCTTGTCCTGCTTCACATGCTTCTTCACCACATCGGGCGTGACCGGATAAATCTTCAGCGCATTCAGCCCGAAGATCTTTGCGCGCATCGCGGGGGTGACTTCAGCGTAGCCGTGCCTGTCGCGCAACTCGGATGAAATCTGGAACGTGCGGAACGCCTGGATCTGGTCCTGCGGTGAGCCGTACCAGATCGAATCCGTTCCCCACAGCACGTTGTTCTCGCCGCAATACTTGACGAGCTTGCCGATCGTATGCGCAGCGGTGTCCGGATCGCGCATCGCCAGCCTCCAGGTCGAGCCGAGCTCGCCGTAGACGTTCGAATTCGGCTTCACATCATTTCCGATCAGGCTGGTCACCAGCGCATCGATGCCGTCGGTGCGCTTCGGATCGTACGGGCCCTCGGCCTTGTTCGGCACGAAACCCGAGTGATAGATCAGGAAGTTCACGTCCGGATAGCGCTTGGCGACTCGGCCGATATCCGCGCAAGTCGAGTGCTCGTACGATTTTGGCCCGAACGCAAGACCCTTGTGGATGGCGATGTTTCGAATGCCGAGCTTGCGCGCTTTCTCGATCAATCGAATGCCGGGCTCGTCGTCCATGAAGAATCCTCCGGCACCCGCCGGCCCCCACTGCGTATACGTCTTCCACGCCGAGATCTTGTGGCGCGCGGCCAGTTCGTCCATGCCTTCGACATCACCCGGCTGATTCGGATTGACCCGTCCATGCAGCAACAGCCGGTGCGTGCCGTTCAGCTGTTCGACGATGCGTGCAGTCGCCGCCGCTTCCTCGATCGTCAGCGGCTCGCCTTCGCGCGTTGACGGGACGAAGGACAGCACCATCAGGTCGGTATCGGAGTCCATGAAGACATCCTTGACGAATTGATCGGGCCCGATGCAGCGCAGATAGTCCAGCTCGCCCGGGCCGCGATGCGGCTCGCACCGCGCAGCCGACGTGAAGCCCTGCATGGGCTTTGTGCCGGGTGGAAGGCGCTTCAGCCAGGCGCCGGTCGGATTCACGAAATGCCCCTGCACGTCGAAGATGAATTCAGTGCCGTCGACCGACGAGCGCGCGAGCTGCATATCGAGCGCGGCGTCGCGTTCGATCTGATAGAAGCCGCCGCGCACCCCAAGCGACGCGTAAGCGTCATTCATCGCCAACAACGATGACGCTGCTCCGCACGCGGAGACCATGAAGCTGCGGCGGTCGAGGCCAAGCCGCTTCGCACTCGCGGTTGCCGAATCGAACGCGAGCTGGCGCGCCTGATGATGCACCGGCGCGAGAGGGATCGGCGTGTACTCGCCGTTGGTGGCCGTGTCGAGCTTGATCGGCAGCCGCAATCCTTCAGGGTCGTGTTCAAAGCGCATTCTCAGCCTCCAGAGTTCCGTCCACGCAACACAAGCATAATCATCCGCATGCTACGTCCGTCGCAAGTGTCCTTGGTCTCCCTGCGCGAACTGGTCATCAGTGCCGGCCCTTTCATCCTGCTTGCGTTCGGACTTCTGTGGCTTGCTTATCTGATCCTCGATCCGACGCCGCCGCGTACGGTAGTGCTGGCCACCGGGACCGAGCAGGGCGCATACGCCGAGTTTGGCAAGCGATATGCCAGCGAGCTCGCGCGATTCGGCATCCGGGTCGAGCTGCGCACGACCGCCGGCGCTGCCGAGAACCGCAAGCTGCTGCGCGATCCCAGTTCCGGCGTGGACATCGCGTTCATGCAGAGCGGCGCGAGCGACACCATTTACGCGGTGGACGAAGACACGAGTGGGCAGCCGCTGGTTTCGCTGGGCAACCTGTTCGTGGAGCCAGTGTGGCTGTTCTATCGGACGGAGGTAGCGCGAAGCACGGTGCCCGATGGCACGCTGGATCGCGTGCCGCAACTGACGCCTCTGAGCCTGAATATCGGCGCACCCGGCAGCGGCGCTGCCAATCTGATCGACAAGCTGCTGCACGCGAACAAGCTCGACCCGGCGCAGATGAAGCTGCAGCGACTGCCGCCGACACCGGCCGTGGTCGCGCTGCTCGGCGGCGAGCTGGATGCACTGGTATTCGTATCGTCGCCCGAGTCGGCGTTGGTGCGTATGCTGCTGCAGACGCCGGGCGTGCGTTTGCTCGAGTTCCCGCAAGCCGACGCTTACGCGCGGCGCTTCGGTTTTTTGACAAGCATCACGATGCCTCGCGGCACGGTCGATCTGGCACAGGACATTCCGCCGGCAGACGTTCGCCTGGTGGCCGCCACTGCAAGCATGGTGGCGACGGAGCGCATGCATCCGGCGTTGATTCAACTGTTCGTGCAGGCGTCCCAGCGCATCCACGGTCAGACCTCATGGTTCGGCCCGGCCGGTGAGTTTCCGAACGGCACCGCGACCGAGTTCCCGCTCGCCAAGGAGGCGGAACGTTTCTATCGCAATGGGCCGCCGCTGTTGCAACGGCAACTGCCATTCTGGGTCGCGAACCTGGTCGATCGCATGTGGGTGGTACTGGTATCGATCATCGCGATTATGATTCCGCTGTCGCGCGTGGTGCCGCCACTTTACGAGTTTCGCATCCGGTCACGCGTGTTTCGCTGGTACCGGCAGCTGCGCGAGATTGAAGAAGCTGCAAATGAGGCGAACGCCAAACCGGCCGAATTGCTGCCGAAGC
>JBGSWY010000306.1:0-4409 GCA_041751715.1 Burkholderiaceae bacterium | reverse complement strand
CGCCTTCCGCCCGGCCGGTGCTGCCGCTACGCAAGACGGGAACCACAAACTGAGGATGCGCCTGCACTCCGAGCAGTCGTTTCTTCTGGTGGTCGACGTGCAGGCGCAGCTTGCGCCTCATGTGCACGGGGGACGCGAGGTCATCGCGAGATGCGCAGCGTTGATGCGAGCCGCGCACCTTGTAGAAGTACCTGTTCGAGTGACAGAACATTGCCCCGATCGCATCGGGCATTCGGTCAGCGAAATCGCCGCGCTCGTCCAGTCGGTGAATGTACTGCCAAAGACCCATTTCTGCTGCACCGACGAGCCCGATGTGATGAAGGAGCTCGACGCGTTCGGCCGCAAACAAGCGGTCATCGCCGGCATGGAGGCGCACGTGTGCGCGATGCAAGCGGCGCTTGGGCTGGCCGAGCACGACTACGAATGCTTCTTCGTACTTGACGCGACGGGCTCGCGTCGGGCCACGGATCACGCCGCAGCGGTCGAGCGCCTGCGAATGAGCAACGTTCACGTCGTCACCACCGAAATGGTGATGTTCGAATGGCTGAAGAGAGGCGACGCGCCGGAGTTTCGCGAGCTATTGAAGATCATCAAAGGCATCTGAGAAGCAGTGCATGACGGAGCGAATTGTTGTTCGAGCCGCGACTGCGCAGGATCTCGATGCTCTGGTCCGCTGCGACTCGTACGCCGAGAAACGTGCGTCGCGCCGGCAGGTGCTGCAGAACGCAATCAACCTCAGGCATTGCGTCGCGGCTTTCGCGGATGAGAGGCCGATCGGCTATGCCATCGTCAACGATGAGTTCTTCGGTCATGCGTTCGTGCCGGTGCTCGTGGTCGATGCGGCTTACCGGCGCCGAGGCATAGGCTCGAAACTGCTGGCAGCCGTCGAATCCTCGACCCGCAGCGAGAAACTATTCACGTCGACTAACGCGTCGAATCGGTCCGCGCAGGATTTGCTGGTTCGAGCGGGCTTCAAGCGAAGCGGGAGCATCGATAATCTGGACGAGGATGACACCGAACTCATCTTCGTCAAGCAGCTCGCGCATCAGTCAGGCACGCCGCGTCAGGCAACACGCGATGACATAGATGCGATGCATGCAGTACGCATGTCGGTGCTCGAAAATCGATTGACCTCCGGTCGCATTTCGCGAGAAGACTATATCGAGCATCTGGAAGTGGCGGGCCGGGGGTGGGTGATCGACGCCGGCGGCCGGATCGTCGCGCTCGGCGTATGCAACGCGAGGAACGGGAACATCTGGGGTCTCTGTGTGCTTCCCGAGTTTGAGCGACGCGGCTTCGGCAAGCAGCTGCTCGATGCGATGGTCGACTGGCTTTGGCGGCAAGGTCTGGATCGAATCTGGCTGACAACCGAATCGAACACCCGGGCGCGGCACTTCTACAAAACGGCCGGCTGGATCAATGTCGGCGTCACCGAACATGGGGATATTCGATTCGAGTTGCAGAGCGCGACGGCACGCGCTGCATGCGGCGTCTGAAGCCCAGATGGATGTTGAGCAACCGGTGATAGACGACGCGCTGGTGCGCCGCCTGGTGAGCGCGCAGTTCCCGCAATGGGCCGACCTCTCGGTACGGCCAGTCACGCGCGGCGGGTGGAACAACCGGACGTTTCACCTGGGCGAGCAGATGCTGGTGCGCCTGCCGAGCGCGGCGGGCTATGCGGCGCAGGTGGACAAGGAACAACTGTGGCTGCCGCGACTGGCGCCCTTGCTGCCGCTTTCGATTCCAGCGCCGGTGGCGATCGGCGAGGCGATGGAGGGCTATCCGTGGAGGTGGTCGATCTACCAATGGATTGAAGGTGCAACCGCGATCCCCGAGCGCATCGCTGATCCGCGCGATTTCGCGACCAGCCTCGCGCGATTTCTGATCGCTCTGCAACGCATTGATCCGACAGGCGGACCTGCTCCAGGAGCGCACAACTTCTATCGCGGCGGCTTGCTGACGACCTACGATGCTGAGACACGGCGGGCGATCGCTGTCCTGGAGGGCACGATCGATACCGGCGTTGTAACCGAGATCTGGGAAGCGGCGCTGGCGGCCACCTGGCACAGTGCGCCGGTGTGGATCCACGGCGACGTCAGCGCCGGCAACCTGCTGGTGCAAGAGGGTCGGTTGAGCGCGGTTATCGATTTCGGCACGTGCGGCGTAGGCGATCCCGCCTGTGATCTGACGATCGCCTGGACGCTGTTCGGAGGCGAAAGCCGCGAGGTCTTCCGCGCAATGCTTTCGCTCGACGCCGGCACCTGGGCCCGCGGCCGTGGCTGGGCGTTATGGAAAGCATTGATCATCGCGGCTGGTCTTTGTGACGCAAACCCCTTCGACGTCAATGACACGCCACCTCGACGCATCATCGATGAAGTGCTTAAGGATCGCATGCGCGGGTATGGTGAATGAGATAGCAGGAAGCCGTTATGACGTTGGGCATCACGCACTTGCATCGCATCTGGCGATTTCATGGCCGTCGCCTGTGAAGATCTCTTCGGGCCGTCGCCGGCGTGGCCGGCAGGGCTTCGCTACGAGCCCGAATTCCTTTCGGTTGAGCAGGAGCAACAGCTGCTCGTCGCCATCGCCCAGATTCCGATGCGTGAGGCGCAGTACTACGAATACACCGCTAAGCGGCGGGTTGCGAGTTACGGTTCGAGCTACGACTTCAAAGCCCGGCAGTTGCAAGACGCCGAGCCGATGCCCGATTTCCTGATTCCGCTGCGAAATCGGCTGGCTGAGCTGCTTTCGTTGCCCGCAAAGGCGTTCGCGCAGGCCCTGATCACGGAGTATCGACCCGGGACGCCGCTGGGCTGGCATCGTGACGCGCCCAACTATGAGCAGGTCGCCGGGATTTCACTGGGCGGCAGATGCCGCATGCGATTCCGTCCCTATCCACCGCGCCGAGGGCGTGACCCCAGCGGGTTCGCCCTTGAACTTGCTCCGCGGTCCATGTACGTGATGCAGGCCGACGTACGCTGGCGCTGGCAGCACTGCATCTCGGCGACGCGTGAACAGCGCTGGTCGATTACGTTCCGCACCTTGCGCGCCTCTTCATAGGCTAACGGCGACACCATGCGTACTTGTGCTTGCGCTGCATCAGTATTGTTGCTGGCCGCGTCAGCAGCGCTAGCGATCGATCTGCAAGGCCACCGCGGCGCACGTGGACTGGCTCCCGAGAACACGCTCGCGGGTTTCAAGGAGGCGCTTGCGATCGGCGTGTCCACCCTGGAGGCCGATCTCGCACTGACGCGCGACGGCGTACTGGTGTTGTCGCACGAGCCACGGCTGCACTCGGCGCTGACGCGCTACGCCGGCGGGCGCTGGCTCGACGAAGATGGCGCGATGATCTTCTCGCTGAACGCGGGCGATCTTGCTCGATACGACGTGGGCCGCTTGAACCCGGCTAACAAGTACGCCATGCAGTGGACCGAGCAGAAGGCGGTCGACGGCGAACGAATTCCAACCCTGCAGCAACTCTTCGACCTGGCGCGCGATGCGCGGTCACCGGGCGGCCGGCCGGTGCGATTCAACATCGAAACCAAGATCACTCCCACCAGCGGCGACACGACACCTGATGCTGCACGCTATGCGCGCGCCGTGGTCGATGCGGTTCGTACCGCCGGCATGAACGAACGCGTCACCGTGCAATCGTTTGACTGGCGCACGCTGCGCGAAGTGAAGAAGCTCGCGCCTGAGTTGCCAACCGCGTGCTTGACGATCGAATCGTCGAACATGAACACGGTCACGCCGGACGCATCCGGCGCATCGCCGTGGCATGCCGGACTGAAACGCGTGGACCACGGCGGATCGTTGCCGCGCATGGCGCGGGCGGCCGGATGCAGCATCTGGAGTCCGTTCTGGCGCAACGTGACGGCCGGGAACATTGCGGAAGCGCACGCGTTGCAGCTGAAAATCATTCCATGGACCGTCAACGATGCAACAGAGATCGAGCGCCTGGCCGTGCTCGGCGTCGACGGCATCATTACGGACTACCCCGACCGCGCACGCCGCGTGTTCGCAGCGAGAGCCACTCCCGTCGACTAACGCGGATCGGGCGATGAACCGCAGCGCTCGTGCGCTGTCAGTTCGATCGCGAAATGAGTCTGCTCGCACCAGGCAGCGTCGCGCGCACGTGCTTGGTGAGAGCAGATCCAACTCAACCGGCGAAGCCGTGTGGAATAATCCGCATTTCCCGGTCCTCGGACAGCGATGATCAAGTATGTCTTCGTCACCGGTGGCGTGGTCTCCTCGCTGGGCAAAGGGATCGCCGCCGCGTCCTTAGCCGCGATCCTCGAATCGCGCGGCCTCAAAGTCACCCTGATCAAGCTCGACCCGTACATCAACGTCGATCCCGGCACGATGTCGCCGTTTCAGCACGGCGAAGTGTTCGTCACCGAAGACGGCGC
>JBGSWY010000305.1:0-16559 GCA_041751715.1 Burkholderiaceae bacterium | reverse complement strand
CGCCTATGGCATCGCGCACACGCAGGTGGTCGATGCGATCGGCAAGTCGAATCAGGAGGCCGGTGGTTCGGTGCTCGAGCTCGGCGAAGCCGAATACATCGTGCGCGCGTCGGGCTATCTGAAGACGCTCGACGATTTTCGGCAGGTGCCGTTGACGACCAGCGCCGCCGGCATTCCCGTGAGGTTGGGCGATGTCGCGCGCATTCAGATCGGGCCCGAGCTGCGGCGCGGCATCGGCGAGCTCGACGGCGAAGGCGAAGCCACCGGCGGCATCATCGTGATGCGCTCCGGCAAGAACGCGCTGCAGACAATCGCCGCGGTGAAAGAAAAATTGCAATCGTTGCAGGCGAGTTTGCCGCCGGGCGTCGAAGTCGTTCCGGTGTACGACCGCTCCGGCCTGATCGAGCGCGCGGTCGACAACCTGACCGTCAAGCTGATCGAGGAATTTCTGGTGGTGGCGCTGGTGTGCTTCATCTTCCTGTTTCACCTGCGCTCGGCCTTCGTCGCAATCGTCGCGCTGCCGCTCGGCATTCTGTCCGCGTTCATCGTCATGTACTACCAGGGCGTCAACGCCAACATCATGTCGCTAGGCGGCATCGCGATCGCGATCGGCGCGATGGTCGACGCGGCGGTGGTGATGATCGAAAACGCGCACAAGCACATCGAGCGCTGGGATGAGGAGCACCCGGGCGAGAAGCTGCAGGGTGAAGCGCGCTGGCGCGTGATCGGCAATGCGGCGGCCGAAGTCGGGCCGGCGCTGTTCTTCTCGCTGCTGATCATCACGCTGTCGTTCATTCCGGTGTTCACGCTCGAAGCGCAGGAAGGACGGCTGTTCAAGCCGCTCGCCTACACCAAGACGTATGCGATGGCGGCTGCGGCGGGTTTGTCGGTGACGCTGATTCCGGTGTTAATGGGTTACTGGATTCGCGGCCGGATTCCGGCCGAGACCAGCAACCCGATCAATCGCTGGCTGATTGCGGCGTATCGACCGCTGCTCAACATGGTGCTGCGCGCACCGAAGACGACGCTCGCCGTTGCCGCTGTGCTGTTTGCCGTCAGCCTGTTGCCGCTACGGCATATCGGCGGCGAGTTCATGCCGCGGCTCGACGAGGGCGATCTGCTGTACATGCCGTCGGCTCTGCCGGGGCTGTCGATCAGCAAGGCGAGCGAACTGCTGCAACTCACCGATCGGCTGATCAGAACGTTGCCCGAAGTCGCGCGCGTGTTCGGCAAGGCCGGGCGCGCCGAGACCGCGACCGACCCTGCGCCGCTCGAAATGTTCGAGACCACGATCCAGTTCAAGCCGCGCGATCAATGGCGCCCCGGCATGACGCCCGAGATGCTGATCGAAGAGCTCGACCGCATCGTGCGCGTGCCCGGGCTCACCAATATCTGGGTGCCGCCGATCCGCAATCGCATCGACATGCTGGCAACCGGCATCAAGAGTCCGGTCGGCGTCAAAGTCGCCGGCGCCGACCTGGCGACGATCGACCGCATCACGACCGAGATCGAGCGCGCGTTGAAGGATGTGCCGGGCGTGTCGAGCGCGCTGGCCGAGCGCCTGACCGGTGGCCGCTATGTCGACGTGACGATCCGGCGCGACGCCGCGGCACGCTACGGCATGAACATCGCCAACGTGCAGTCGGTGATCACCTCGGCGGTGGGCGGCGAGAACATTGGCGAGACGATTGAAGGGCTGCAGCGTTTTCCGATCAACGTGCGGTATCCGCGCGAGATTCGCGACTCGCTCGAAAAACTGCGGCAGCTGCCGATCGTCACCGATCGCGGTGTGCGCCTGGTGCTGGCCGACGTGGCCGATCTGCGGATCACCGACGGCCCGCCGATGCTCAGAAGCGAAAACGCGCGGCTGGCCGGCTGGGTCTATGTCGACATTCGCGGGCGCGATCTGCGCGGCGCGGTGAACGACATGCAGCGCGTGGTCGCCGACAAGGTGAAGCTGCCGGCCGGCTACTCGATTTCATGGTCGGGCCAGTTCGAGTTCCTCGAGCGCGCGACCGCGAAGCTCAAGGTGGTCGTGCCGTTCACGCTGCTGATCATCTTCGTGCTGCTGTTCGTCACGTTTCAGCGCCTCGACGAAGCGCTGCTGATCATGGCGGCGCTGCCGTTCGCGGTGATCGGCGGCATCTGGCTGCTCTATCTGCTCGACTACAACATGTCGGTCGCGGCTGCGGTGGGCTTCATCGCGCTCGCCGGGGTGGCGGCCGAGTTTGGCGTGATCATGCTGCTGTATCTGAAGCAGGCGTGGGATGCGCGCGTTAAAGCGGGCAAGACCAGCGAAGCCGATTTGCTCGACGCAATCCGTGAAGGCGCAGTACTGCGTGTGCGGCCGAAGGCGATGACGGTCGCGGTGATCCTGGCCGGACTGTTCCCGATCATGTGGGGCGCGGGCACCGGCTCGGAAGTGATGCAGCGTATTGCAGCGCCGATGGTGGGCGGAATGATCAGCGCGCCGTTGTTGTCGATGTTCGTGATCCCGGCGGCGTATTTGCTGATGCGGCGGCCGCGCAAGCAGAACAGGTTCTCATGGCGCTTTGGGCGTAGCGAGCGCAACGGCATGATGCCGGCCAACGCCACGCCATGAACGCGGAGAGCACATGAATAAAGGAGGTGATTGCATGATGATGGATATGAGCGGAATGGGCTGGATGATGGGCGGTGGAATCGTGATCGGCATCTTGATCGTCGTGCTGCTGGTGCTCGCGATCGTGGCGCTCGTGAAGTACATCAAGCGACCGTAACAACGGCAAAATTCAAACGCGCAAACATGGGTGGAGCGAGCGTCGGTCGCGGTCAGCCAACTTTAGCGAAGGAATCGGAATGGAAAAATTCTCCGCCTATCTGCTTGTCTTCTTCATGCTCGGCTCTATCGCCGCGCCGCGCGCTGCGATAGCCGAAGAAGTCACGCTGATGCACGTGCATGGCCTGTCCTACAGTGCCGACGGCAAGCAGCTGTTCGTGCCGAGCCATCATGGCCTTGCGGTCTACAGTAACGGGCGCTGGTCAAAAGCACCCGGCCCGCAGCACGACTACATGGGGTTTGCCGGCAGCGGCAGCGCGTTCTATTCGAGCGGCCATCCGGCGCCGGGCTCGGGACTCGTCAATCCGTTTGGAGTCATCAAGAGCGTCGACGGCGGCAAGACGTGGAAGAAACTGGGCTTCGAAGGCGAGTCCGATTTTCATCTGCTCGCGGTCGGCCACGCCACCAACGCGGTGTACGTGTACAACCCGGCGCCCAACTCGCGCATGAGCAGGCCGGGGCTGTACCACTCGACGAACGATGGCGCCGACTGGAAGCGCGCCGAAGCGCGCGGCTTGCCCGATCCGATATCGATCGCCGTCCATCCGACCGACCCGACGATCGTGGCGGCGGGTACCAAGAGCGGGCTTTATCTTTCGACCGATGCCGGCCAGAGCTTCAAGGCGCTCGTGCCCGGCCGCGAAGTGATCGCCGTTTACTTCGACCTCGACGGCCGCGAGCTCTGGTACAGCACCTACGCCGGCAAGCCCCAGCTGACGCGCATCGGCTGGAGCGCAGCCAGGAGCACGGAAGTAGCCTTGCCGCCGCTGACGCGCGACGCCGTTGCATACATCGCGCAGAACCCCGTTGTGCGGCAGGAGTATGCAATCGCCACGTTCGAGCGCAGCGTCTTCATCACCAAGGACGGCGGCAAGTCGTGGCGGCAGATCGCAAACAAAGGCCGCGGATCGTAGACCAAGTAACGTGACTCACCTACTTTCTGAGCTTGCCCCAGAGTTCGTCCAACCGCGCGTAGCGTCCGCAACTCGTAACGTAGTACTTATAGCGCACCGGATTTCTAAGATAGTAATTCTGGTGGTACTCCTCCGCCGGCCAGAATTCGGTCGCGTTCACGATCGGCGTCACGATCGGTTGTTTGAACGGCTTGTCCTTGTCCCACCTGGCCTTCGTAGCCTCGGCGAGGCGCTTCTGCTCGTCGCCGTAATAGAACACCGAGGGGCGGTACTGCGATCCGACGTCGCAGAACTGCCGGCTCTTCACCGTCGGATCGTGGTTCACCCAGAACTGCTCGAGCAGGCGTTCGTAACTGACCTTGGTCGGGTCGTACACGACCTGCACGACTTCTGTATGACCCGTTGCGCCCGACGAGACCTGTTCATAGGTCGGGTTCTTCTTGCTGCCGCCCATGTAGCCCGACGTGGTCGAAATCACGCCCGGAACCTTGTCCATGGCTTCTTCAAGGCACCAGAAGCAGCCGGCGGCGAAGACCGCCTTGGCGGTTCCGGGCGGGGGCTGTTGGGCAGCTGCGGCAAAGGATGCGATGGCCGTCAGCCAAAGCAGCAGCGGGGCGAGTTTCGAAAACATGATGCAAGGTCCTTTTCAGATAGCGATGCTTGGTCGGCGTTTATCAGTGCAACTTACAAGCGTCATCGGTACGAAGAAATCCTTGACTCTGGGGTAGACAACAGAGTTTACGGTCTTGTTTCTGGATCAGTTGGGCCCAAGCAAGCGAACGCCCGGTCACTTTCGTGGCCCAACATGGGGGCTCGGAAATGCCCTTCGGCCGAAGAAGAGAGGCTCTTATGTGGACACGACGCGATGTTCTGAAGACCGGTGCGGCGGGCGGCGGGGTGCTGGCGATGCCGCCCGCGTTGCGCACGGCTTTCGGCGCCGAGAATCCGGATCTCATCTTGAGGCTCGTCGCCGCGCCGGCCGCGATGCCAATACGCCCGGGCCCCAAGACGCGCGGCCTGCGCTACACCGGCGAAGTACTGCGCGGCCGCCGCGACGCGATGCTTGCATCGGCCGGCAATCTGGGCCCGACACTGAATTTGCGCCGCGGCGAGCGCGTTCGCATCGAGGTCGTAAACCGCACCGGCGACCCGACGGTGATCCACTGGCACGGCATGATCGTGCCGGACACTGCCGACGGCCACCCGCACCAGGCAGTGCGCTCGGGCGGCAGTTACACGGTCGAATTCACGGTGCGCAATCGCGCGGGTACCTATCTGTACCACCCGCATCCGCACCGCATCACCGGTTGGCAGACCTATCACGGGCTGGCCGGCCTGCTGATCGTGCGCGATCCGCGCGAGCAGGAAATGGGTTTGCCCGCACCGGAACACGAGCTGTCGCTGGCACTGCAGGATCGCCGCTTCGGTCGTGACAACCAGCTCGTCTTCAAGCGCATGATGATGGACGACATGAACGGCGTGCTCGGCGACCGGGTGCTCGTCAATGGCATCGACGACGCGGCCTTCAAGGTTGCGCCACGCGCGTATCGGCTGCGCATCGCCAACGTGTCGAACGCGCGCATCTACAAGCTTGGCTGGTCTGATGGCCGGCCGCTGCGCGTCATCGGCTCCGACGGCGGTCTGTTCAATCGCGCCGAAGGCGTGCAGCAGCTGCCCTATGTGACGCTGTTTCCTTTCGAGCGCGTTGAGATTCTCGAGGACTTCGGTGCGCGGCGCGCCGGTGCCGAGATCGCGCTGGTCAGCCAGGCATTCGCCGGCACGGACATGATGGGCTCGATGATGGGCGGCGATGGAATGATGGGCCGGGGCGGAATGATGGGTGGCGGGAGCATGATGGGCGGCGGCATGATGCGCGGAATGATGGGTTCGTCGCAGGGCGCCGAGCTTCACGTTGCACGCTTCGCCGTCGCGCATGGTCCGACCGCGCGCGCGCAAGCGCTGACGCTGCCCGAAGAAGAACCGCGCATCACCGACGGCAGCCACGAGTTAAGTACGCAGCTCGCGTTCCGCCACATGCGCGGCTTCCTCAACGGCCGCCGCTTTGACAGCGACGACATGACCGCGCTGGCCGACGATGAACAACTGCCCGCCGGCAAAGCGTCAGTGTGGACGTTCTCGAACGACGGCGCGGGCATGGCGATGCCGCACCCGATGCACATCCACGGCGTGCAATTCCGGATCATCGAGCGCAGCGCGCGCGGGATACCGGCGGACCTGCGCGAAGGCATGCTCAGCACCGGATTCAAGGACACATTTGGTATTTTTGCCGGCGAGCAAGTGCGCGTTCTGATCGCGCCGCAGATCGCCGGTCTTTTCATGTATCACTGCCACAACCTCGAGCACGAGGACGGCGGCATGATGCGCAACTGTCTGTTCTCAAATTCCTAGCAACGGAGATCTAACTAATGGAAAACTCGCAAGCGATGCAAGCCAAGGCTTCGCCGCAAGGCTGCAACCCGATTCTTACCCTCGGCGGCCGGATCGGCCAGGGCACGACGCTGACCGTGCTTGCAGTGGCGGCCGTGGGCTCGGGGCTGATATTCGGCTGGGATTCGCTGGCGGCCCTCGGCCTGACGACGTTCATCGTTGCGCTGCTGCCGTGCCTGGTGATGTGCGCAGCCGGGCTTTGCATGAATCGCATGGGCAGGCAGGACGTCGGCGCGGGCACCGCTACTCAGGCTGTTCCGCCGAAAGAAGCTTAATTCCCGGCGGAGACAGCCGGCAGGACATAAGCCACTTCCTCGCGCAGGCCTGCTGACGCCGACATCACGGCCGCGCACGATTCAATCAGATTCCGGACGGCGCGCCAAAGAGGCCTCGAATAACGGAGGGACACAGAATGCGAAAGTCAACCGGCTTGCTTGTTGGTGCGGTCATCGTCGTTATGGCGATCGCCGCCTGGTGGATGTTCCGGCCGCAGACTCCTGCCGGCCGCGCCGACGCCGGCGACGTGCGCCAGGTAGCGCTCGGCGCGATGGTCTACCGCGATCACTGCGCGAGTTGCCACGGCGCGAATCTGGAAGGCCAGCCGGAGTGGAAGTCGCGCAAGCCCGATGGCCGTTTTCCGGCGCCACCGCACGACGAGACCGGCCACACCTGGCATCACCCGGACGACACACTCTTCCAACTCACGAAGCTTGGGCTGAAGCCGCCGCTGGCGCCTGCGGGATACGAGAGCGACATGCCGGCGTTTGGGTCGATCCTGACTGACGAGCAGATCTGGGCCGTGCTCGCCTTTATCAAAAGCAAGTGGCCGGAGAAAATACAGGCTCGACAGAGCAGCTTTAACGACAGAGCTTCGCGCTGATGAGCCGTTGGCTCGCCGTCACCTGGCTGCCCGAGTTTAATGTGGCTGTCTTTGCGTTACTGCTTAACTATCCGTGGGAATTCGCGCAGGCGCCGTTGTTTGCCGCCATGGCAGAAGCGCCTCATTGGGACGCCATAAAGAGATGCTCGACGGCAACGCTGGGCGACATCGTCATCATGCTGATTGCGTACTGGTCCGTGGCTGCGATTGCGCGGAGCCGATACTGGATCACCGCACCGACGGCCGCGCATTTGATGATGTTCGTCGCCGTCGGAGTGACGATCACCGTACTCATCGAGCAGCTGGCGCTGCGCGGTTTGTGGTTCGGCGGCTGGGATTACTCGTCGCTGATGCCGGTCATACCCGGCATCGGAGTTGGACTGTCGCCGCTTTTGCAATGGATTGTGCTGCCGCCGCTGGCTGTGTGGTTTGTGCGCAGGCAGTTGGCAGCCGTCTCGCATCGTCGGGGCACAGTTGTTGCTGACCGCCGCCCAACGACCGACTAAAGAATTCACTCTCGCCAAGAACATGGTCGTCATCACCGGCGCGGCCGGCTTCATCGGCTCCGCGATCGTTCACAGGCTGGGCGACCGCTATACGCTGGTCGGCCTTGACCGCGATGGTGTGCCTGCTCCGCCCGCGCCTGCCGTCGCCATCAAGCTCGATTCGTGGTCATCGGACTGGCTCTCGCCGCACTGAGCCTGCCGCGCGGGCGAAGAACCCAGGAGCATTACGCGGGGTGGGACCGTTACGTGATTTGATGGCTGCTTTGAACTTGCGAGGATTGAATGGATAAAGGAGGCGGTTGCATGATGGATATGAGCGGAATGGGCGGGATGATGGGCTGGATGATGGGCGGCGGCATTGTCGTAGGCATCCTCGTCATCGTGTTGCTGGTGGTCTCTATTTGGGCGCTTGTGAAATACATAAAGCGACCATAGGTCACCCATGTCAGGTTGACGATGCGAGTTCACGAGTCCACGGCGCCGACCAACCGTAATAGATTGACCATGTGCCGAGGACGATAAAGAGCAGTCCGATGGCGACCGGCACACGTTGAGAATACTTGGCAAGCCGTTCAAGCAGGCGCTGCGCCGAGCCGAACGCCAGCGCAACCAGCAACGGGAGCGACAACGCAAGCCCGAACAGCGCCAGCATAAAAAACCCTTGCCAGACCTGCGCGGCACCGGCCACTGCGGCCGATCCCAGCACGGCTGCGAGCAGCGGCAGCGAGCATGCGGGAATGTTCAGGCCAAAGAAAATCGCGAGCGCTGCGGAGCCGCGCACCGTCGACAGGCGTGCAAGGCTGGGGCCGACCGTTCGCATCAGCCAACCCGCTTTGCCGATCAGATAGATCAATCCCAGCGCGACGTACAAAGTGCCCAGCAGCAAGTAGCCGCCGCGCTGAAATTGAAGAAATGCAGCGCCGACCAGCGCTGCCCCAGCGCCAAGCGTGCCGATGAAAAGCGCCCGCGTCACAGTGAACACAATCGCCTGCATGGTCTTTACCGCTGGCGGATTGCCTTCGACCGATTTCAGGAACAGCAGGCTGGCGCCGATCGAGCACGGCTCGATGAAACCGAGCAGGCCGAGACCGATAGGCACGAGGAAGAAACCCCAGAACGTATCGAACACGAATCTAACTCTGGATGGATCGTAGGCCGCGCAACCGCGGCACGCTGGTGATCACCGAAGCGGAACTCAATCGGTCGCCAGCGCGTCGATGATAGGACACGCGCCCGTGCCGTCACGTGAATCACACTGGCGCATCAGTTTCGCCAGTGCATTGCGCATCGCGGTGAGATCGGCCAGCTTCTGCTCGATGAGCTGATGTTTGCGCGTCGCCAGATCCCGCGTTTCTCCGCACGCATGCGCCGCGTCGAGCCGCAGTAAAGCGGCAATCTCCTCCAGTGTGAAGCCGAGGACTTGCGCTCGCTTGATAAAGCGCACCCGGTTCGCTGACGCCGCCGGATAGCGGCGATGCCCGTTCAGCGGTTTTTCCGGCTCGGATAACAATCCGCGCCGCTGGTAGTAGCGAATCGTTTCCACGTTGACGCCAGCCTTCGCCGCCAGGCGGCCGATCGGCAAGTTCGAATCCATGCTGACACCCTTGACTCCGTACCACGGTACGGAATCTAGACTGCATGCTTTGCGAATCGTTCGGGATAGTGATGGCATCACCTAACGTCAATAGCTCGCTCGCTGCCGGCGCGAGCGCAGATGAAGTAAAACTGATGTCGGCGAAATCTCCGTTGGCTGGCGGTGTCATGGCGGGGATTGGCGCTTCCATCTGCTGCGTCGGACCCTTGGTGCTCGTCGCACTTGGCCTCGGAGGAGCCGCCACCGGGCTGATCGCGTTTTTTGCGCCCTTGCGCCCGATCTTCATCGGGCTCGCGCTCGTGTTCCTCGGCTTCGCCGCGTATCGGCTGTTTTACGTGCCCGCGGTGTGCGCGCCGGGAACGGCCTGCGCTGAGCCGAGGACGTTGCGTAATCAGCGACTGTTATTCATCGGCGCGGTAATCGTGACCGCCGCGCTGGTCGCGTTTCCGTGGTACGTGATTTATCTAGCCTGAGGAGGATCTCGTGAAAAAACTGATCAACGCCGGCATCTTTGCGATGTTCACGCTCATCTCTGCAGTGGCCCTAGCCGAGATTCGAACCGCCACGCTTTCAGTGTCGGGGATGACCTGAGGCGCGTGCCTGATCTCCGTGAAGAGATCATTGACCAAGATCGACGGCGTGAGCAAGGCCGACGTGAGCCTCGAGAAAAAAGAAGCGGTGGTGAGCTTCGACGATGCGAAGACCAACGTGGAGGCTTTGCTCAAAGCGACTGCCGCGGCAGCCTTCCCGTCCACCCTGAAAAAGCAATAGGTGCACACCGTGTCTGAGATGCTCGACTCCGTGCTCACATGTCCACTATGCGGACACGCGAAGCACGAGACGATGCCGACCGATGCCTGCCAGTTCTTCTACGAGTGCGAGAGCTGCAAGACGCTGCTGCGCCCACGAGCCGGTGACTGCTGCGTCTTTTGCTCGTATGGCTCGGTGAAATGCCCCCCGATCCAAGCGCAGCAGTCATGTTGTCGGTAAGGCTTCGATAAACTCCGGCAGCAGCGGGCAATGCAAACGCGACATGACCTCGTTGTTATAGGTACCGGATCGGCGGCCATGACGGTCGCGATGCGCGTCCAGGCGGCCGGCTGGAGCGTTGCGGTGATCGATGCGCGGCCCTTCGGCGGCACCTGCGCCTTGCGTGGCTGCGATCCCAAGAAGATGCTGATCGGCGGTGCCGCTGCGATCGACCACGCGCGGCGCATGGAAGGCAAGGGCGTCGGTGGCCAAGTTCATATCAACTGGCCAGATCTGATGGCTTTCAAGCGCGGGTTCACGGACCCGGTACCGGCCAAGCATGAACGGCTGTATATGAGCAAGGGTATCGCTGCTTACCACGGCCGAGCGCGGTTCACGGGGTGCAAAACGATCGAGGTCAACGGCCAGCTGCTCGAAGCCAAACATGTCCTCATCGCCGCAGGTGCCGAACCGGTGAAGCTCGGCATTCCGGGCGAGCAGCATCTGATTACGAACGAAGAGTTTCTCGCGCTGCCGGAGCTGCCGCGTCGGATTGTCCTGGTGGGAGGCGGCTACATTGCCGCCGAGTTCTCGCACATTGCCGCTCGCGCCGGCGCCCAAGTGACCATTCTTCAGCAAGGCGAGCGCATGCTGAAAGGCTTCGATCCGGAGGTGGTGGACTGGTTGATGGCGGCGTTCGAAGCGATTGGGATAGAGGTACGGCTGCAAGCAGCCGTCGGCTCGATCGAAAAAGTCGACGGCGGCTATCAAGTCCACGCGTTGCAGCGCGGCCAGCCAGTGTCGCTGCAGGCGGACCTCGTTGTCCATGCTGCGGGGCGGGCGCCCGCCTTCGATTCGCTTGACCTCCAAGCGGCAGGCGTTGCCACGGAGCATGGTCGGCTCAAGCTCAACGAGTTCCTGCAGAGCGTGTCGAACCCTTCAGTGTATGCGGCCGGCGATGCCGCACAGAAGGGGCCGCCGTTGACGCCGGTGTCGAGCCATGATGCAAAGGTGGTCGCAGCCAACTTGCTCGAAGGCAATCACCGCATACCCAACTACGATGGCGTGCCGAGCGTGGTGTTCACCGTCCCGCCCATTGCGGCTGTCGGACTGACCGAAGCTCAGGCGTGCACGCAAGGAGCCAAGGTTCGCGTCAAGTCGCAAAAGGCGTCCGACTGGTTCACCGCGCGCCAAGCGGCCGAGCCGGTCTATGGGTTCAAGGTCATCGTCGATGAAACGACGGATCGAATCCTGGGCGCTCATCTCGTGGGACCGCATGCGGACGAAACCATCAACGTGTTTGCCGTTGCCATTCGGCACGGCCTTACGGCCGAGGATCTCAAGACAACGATGTTCGCCTATCCGACCGGTGCCTCAGATATCGGGTACATGCTTTAGGGCCTCGTCGAGCGCGCGACGCGATTTCGTTACCCCTTTAGCGCAACAGATGATCGGCATGCCGAGGACGGCGACAATTGTGCGGAGCCGACACTGGATCGCCGCACCGACGGCCGCTCATCTGACGATGTTCGTTGCGCTCCGCTGGCGGCGTGGTTCGTTTGCGGCGCAATTAGCGGCCGCTCTCTGGCAACGCTGAGGCTGTCCGCCGAGCACGGTGTCCAGGCGCCGTAGCTGAAAGCCTGCGCATGAACCTCGTGCGTTCGTTAGAGTGACGCAGTGCAGAGGCCACCCTATCCAAGGAATCAGTGAACGGACTTCTTTCGGTGATCGGCTTGGCACTTCTTCCGGCACTTGGCAATTTCGGAGGCGGCTTGCTGGCCGAATGGCGAAACCCCTCGGCAGCGACCCTCAAGCTTCGCGCTGCGCCGCCTGGACCAGCTCGGCGAGGATTCCGCACTGGCGTGCAGATCTCGGCTTCTTACAGTGCGCTCTCAACGAGCGGAGCTGCTTCTGCAGCGCCATGAACGAGTCAAGTCTGGCGCGCACTCGCTGCAGTTGCCTGTCGATCAACGCATCCACTTCATGACACTTCGATGCCGGACGGTCGATCAGCGCGAGCAGGCGTCGAATATCCGCTATCGACACATCCAGCGAGCGACAGTGCCGAATGAATGCCAGCCGTTCAAGCTGCGCGGCGCCATAAGCCCGATAACCGTTCGAGCTGCGGTCTGGCGGCGGCAGCAAGCCGGCCTTTTCGTAATACCGGACCGTCTCGACTTCGAGGCCGGTCGCTGCGGCGATTTCTCCGATACGCATCCAACCTCCACTTGACTCTGTAGTCACTTCAAGGTTTGCAATGGTATCTCTTCAGGAGAACGCATTGTCCAGGACCTGTTGTCCGTCTTCGACGGACGATACTGCCCACAACGCTCGCTATCGACGCGCGTTGTGGATTGCGCTCGCGGTCAACGCGGCGATGTTCGTGGTCGAACTCGCTACGAGCGTGCGCGCAGAATCGGTGTCGCTGCTGGCCGACGCCGTGGATTTTGCGGGTGACGCCGCCAACTACGGACTGTCGCTCGGCGCCATTGCTCTCGGAACGCTGTGGCAATCCCGGGCAGCGCTGGTCAAGGGGATTTCGATGTCGGCTTACGGCGTCTTTGTCCTGGCCGTTGCCGGGTGGGGCTGGGTCAGCGAGTCCAGCCCGCAGCCTGTTGCAATGGGTGTGGTCGGATTCATCGCGCTGGCTGCCAACGTGAGTGTCGCCGCGCTGCTGTTCGCCTACCGCGAAGGCAACGCGAACATGCGCTCCGTGTGGTTGTGTACGCGCAATGATGCAATCGGCAATATCGCCGTGCTCGCGGCAGCGCTGTGCGTGTTCGGCACCGGGACGCGCTGGCCGGATTTGTTGGTTGCCGCCATCATGGCTAGCCTCGCAGGCTCTGCCGGCCTCGCCACTGTACGCCGCGCCCGCGACGAACTTCGTCCTGGTTAGAGGCTGCACTTGGGAGTTTCATCGTCCCTTGCTCTCGATATCTTTGATCAGCGCCTTCATCTCGGTGATTTCCCTGCGCTGGGCCGCGATGATTCCATCGGCAAGCTTGCGCACACGCGGATCAGTGATCTGCGCGCGCTCGCTGGTAAGAATGGCGATCGAATGATGCGGGATCATCGCCTTCATGTAGGAAACATCGTCGACGGTCTGCTGGCTGCGAACCAGCCAGAGCGCGAGCGCAAAGACGGCGGCGCTCACCACCAGAATGCCGATGTTGGTGCTGCGGCTCGGATACATGCCCAGCATGAACAGCAGCATGATGACCGCCATCGTCGCGCCCATGATCAGCGCCATGTACGAACGCGTCTCACTGAACAGGGCGTGATCGGCCTGATAGGTGTTCAGGTACATCAGCCCGAACATCACAATGGTGGACGTCGCAATCATGGTGCCGAACTTGGCGTATTTGTTCATGGGTGGTCTTCTCCTCGGCAAGAAAGTTTCAGTGTTGGCGATCCGTCACGGACGTGGCAGCGCCGACGGTAGTTCACGAGTCCATGGTACAGACCAGCCGTAATAGATCGACCATGCACCCAGCTCAATAAAAATCAACCCGATCACAACGGGCGCTCGTTGCGAATATTTCGCGAGCCGCTCGAGCAGGCGGGAATGTTCAAGCCGAACAAAATTGCGAGGGCTGCCGAACCGCGCACCGTCGACAAAATCATTCACCGCAAAATCGTTCACCGCGGCGCAGCCGCGCCGCGTGATCGAGCACCGAACGGACTTTATCGTCGTCAGTGCATCGATAGGCTGATCTTTCGACCATCAAGGCGTCGGTCGGTGCCTTCGCCGCCGTCTTCGCGGCGCTGTACTTATATTCTTGCCGATCGCGGCGATCAAGCGCGGCGGTCCCTATGGACTGCTGCCTTGCAGCGGCGGCACCAAGATTAATTCCAGTGCCAGAAACACCAGCCCGGCAATCAGGCATCCTCTAATCTCTAACGTTCTTAAACCGTTATCTCTTCGGAAATGAGCTTTGTCCAAGTCGTGTTGCCCGGTCAAAACGGTTGGCGTTGCCGGTAGCTGCCGCTACCGCCGCGTTCTCTGGATTGCACTCGCCGTCAACGCGGCGATGTTCTTCATCGAACTCGGCGCGAGTTTCAGCGCTGAATTAGCGTCGCTGCTGGCGGACGCGGTGGACTTCGCGGGCGATGCCGCCAACTACGGTTTGACGCTTGGCGCGATTACGCTCGGCACGCTGTGGCAATCGCGCGCGGCGCCGCTCAAAGGAACCTGCATGGCAGGCAACGGCGGGTTTGTGCTCGCAATGGCTGCTTGGGTTGGCTCGTGGCCTCCGCGCCCGAGCTGATCATGATGGGCGTGATCGGATTCATCGCACTGGCCGTGTTGGGTACCGGCACGCGCTGGCCGGACCTTGTCGCCGCTCTTATTGCGAGCCTTGCACTGTCGGCGGGAATCGCGACGCTACGTCACGCTCGCGCAGAGCTTCTGGTTTCTACGTGAATCTTCAGCTCGCCCTTCTGATGTTGTGCCAGGGGCTGTTCCTGATCAACAACGTCACCTTTATCGCGATCAACGGACTGGTTGGATTGAGCCTGGCGCCGGTTCCGTGGATGGCTACATTGCCCTTGATGGGGTACGTGGTAGGTGGTGCGTTGTCCACCGTGCTCGTGGGCCGCCACCATCGAGCGTGGGGCCGCAAGCGCGCGTTTCAGGTTGGCCTTGCAGTGGCGGCGGCGTCGACCACGCTGTGTGCGTACGCGGTGTTGAATGGTCAATTCTGGCTTCTCGTATTTGCGACACTGGTGGCCGGCTACTACAACGCCAATGCCGGCCTGTATCGCTTCGCGGCGACCGAACTCGTGGCACCGGCGTTCAAGGAAAAAGCGATCTCCTGGGTGCTCGCGGGAGGCATCCTGGGCGCGGTCGCTGGACCCAACCTGGCGAACGCGACCCGCACCGTTTTGCCGGTGCCGTTCGCCGGCGCCTATGCAGCGCTCGTCGTTGTTGCGCTGCTGTCGATGATCGTCATCTCGTTCATCAACTTTCCGCCACTGCCACAGGCGAGCCCGGATCGTCCGCACCGCCCGCTGAAGGAGATCGCGCGCAATCCGATCTTCATCACGGCGGTGACTGCGAGCGCTCTCGGCTATGGCGTGATGAACCTGCTGATGGCCGCCACCCCGATCGCGATGGAGCACCACGCGCATTCGTTCGCGAGCACTGCGTTCGTGCTGGAGTGGCACGTGCTCGGAATGTTCGTGCCGAGCTTCTTCACCGGAGTTCTGATCAAGCGGTTCGGCGTAATGCGGGTCATGGGCTCGGGCGTATTGCTCTACACGGCCTGCATCGCAGTTGCCTTGTCGGGCGTCGACCTGATGCAGTTCTTCGTTGCGCTGTTCATGCTCGGCGTGGGATGGAACTTCCTGTACATCGGCGGCACGACCCTATTCACTCAGGCCTACGAGCCGGAGGAAAAAACCACCGCCCAGGCCGCGATGGACTTTTGCGTCTTCACGACGATGGCGCTCACGTCCTTCGGCTCCGGTGCTTTGATCACGACACAAGGGTGGACCTGGTTGAACCTCGCCAGCGTGGTGCCGGTGGTCGCGATCGCTGCCGTGCTGTGCTGGCTGGTCATTCGCCGCAAACGGCCCGCGCTGCATGCCGTGCAGCGATAGACCTTGGTCTCGGCTTCAATTGCGCGCTGACAACGTTTCGATAATCGGGCATGGGCGATCGGTTGCGGCTTCCTCACACGCCGTTACCAGATGCTTTAGCACGCGCTGCATGCGCTTCAAATCGGCGAGCTTGGTTTCGATCTGCGCTAGGCGCTGCGACGAGATGCGGCGGATAGCGCGCCGGTCGATGCCGTCCTGCAATCTCAACAGTTGCGCGACTTCATCGAGCGAGAAGCCGAGCTCCTGCGCGCGTTTGATGAAGCGGATACGGTCAGCCAGCGCCGGGTCGTAGTGCCGGAATGCGCCCTGCGCCGGCGGCACAGGCAGCAGCTTTCTTTGCTGGTAGTAGCGCACGGTTTCGATGCCGACGTTGGCAGCCTTTGCAAGCCGGCCAATCGTCATTGGGCCGTCAAACATCCATAAACTCCTTGACTCTGGGGTCAACTACAGAGTCTATCCTTTGTCCACGATTTTCAACCCGTTGATCTCATGCATGCCCTTGAACTGAAAGTGCCGCCGCCGCTGGTGCTGATCGTCGCAGCGCTGCTGATGTTCGCAGCGGCGACGCTGACGCCGTCGCTCACCTTCTCGCTGCCCGGCAACAGTGTGTGGGCGGCGCTGATCGCCGTGCTCGGCATTGCGGTCGCCGGTGCAGGCGTGGCTGCTTTCAGGCGGGCGAAGACAACCGTGAACCCGATGCGGGTGCACGAGACGTCGTCACTTGTCACGAACGGTGTGTTTCGAATTTCACGCAATCCGATGTATGTCGGTATGTTGCTGCTGCTGGTCGCATGGGCAGTGCATCTCGCAAATGCCGCGGCTATTCTGG
>JBGSWY010000304.1:0-3134 GCA_041751715.1 Burkholderiaceae bacterium | reverse complement strand
TCGGTGGGCGAAACACACTACGCGCTGACCAGCGCGACACCGCAGCGAATCGGCTTCGAATTGAAACGCGTCCTGCGCACGCCGTACAAGATCGACGATTATCAATCCACCTACTTTGTCGTCGAGTCGTTCGATCAGCTGTTCAATGCGACGGCGCCGGACTTCACGCCGTTGTACGAGGAAATCGCAGGTCAGCCGACGGTTCCGATCGACATCAGGCTGCCGGGCGAAAAAGCCTATCCGCCGAACGGGCCAGGCGCGGTGGCCTGAGAGTTCACTGCGTTTGCGCGGGCACACCGCCGGGAATGATCGGCTGCGGCACCTGCGGCTGCGGCATCTGGGGCGGTGGCACCTGGGGCTGCGGCATCTGGGGCGGCGGCACCTGCTGGGCGGGAAACTGCGGCGGTGGAACCGCGGGCGGTGGTGGCGGAGCGGGCCGCATCTGCTGCATCGGCACGGGTCGCGGAATATTCGGCGCGCCATCGCTGCTGGGCGCGGTGAGCGTGTTTCCGTCCCGGAAGAAATTAGGCTCGGTGGGCAGGCCGCCAAGCTGAACCACCGGCCGTGAAGGCAGACGAACTTCCTGCCGGCCCCCACTGGTTTCGAGGACGGCGATTTCCGATGTCACCGATACCAGCTTCATGCCTGGCGCAACCTCCTGCCCGATCAGAAATACTCGCGCGGGCTTGCCATCGACCACCAGCACTGCGCTGGAGTCCTTGCCGGCGGCAAACACACCCAATGCCTGCACGTTGCTAGCGACAGCCTGCACCACATCGACTTTGCCGAACATGCGGGCGGCGGCCACCGGATCCGGGTCGCGCAATGGAGGAGGCGGCAGTGGCGGCGGCGCTGCGGTGGGCGCAGGCGTAAAAATACGGACGCTCCAGTACGCGGCGATCGCAACGACGCCGACAAAGAAAAATACGTGAACGGCAGCGAAAGCAAACTTTTTCAACATGTCCTGTCCAAGTGCGGCGCTATCTCACCATGCTCCTCATGCATTAGATGGCTAAACATCCCCTTTCCGGGGGGGTGGGGCAGGCAACTCGCGTTGATAATATCGCTTGCTTCCCGGTTATTGGCGTCGAAAAGCGAGGAACTTCAAGGCGTTCGGCGTTTATCTTCAAGTTTTCCACCGCATTGCTCAATGGTCTGATGACTCCGATGACACTTGTTCGTTCCGCTTGCCCAGCCCGCCTGCGCGGATTCACGTTGATCGAGATCATGGTCGTGATCACGATCCTGGGCGTGCTGGCGGCGCTGATCGTGCCGCGCGTGGTGGGCCGCACCGACGATGCCAGGATCGCGGCAGCGAAGCAGGACATCGCATCGATCATGCAGGCACTGAAGCTGTACCGCCTCGACAATGGCCGTTATCCGACGACCGATCAGGGGTTGCAGGCGTTGATCACGAGACCGACCACCGAGCCGATGCCGAGCAACTGGAAACAGGGAGGCTATCTGGAGCGCTCGGCTGTGCCGAACGATCCCTGGGGCGAGCCTTACAAGTTTCTCAATCCCGGTGTGCGCGGCGAGATCGACGTGTTCTCGCTCGGTCGCGATCGTGCCAATGGCGGCGAAGTGAACACACCCGACGCCGACATAGGCTCGTGGCAGCTGTAGCGCTCGACGTTTTGCATAGGCCGGCGCGCGCGCAACGCGCGGCCGGTTTTACGTTGCTCGAGCTGATGGTGGTCATCGTGCTCGCGGGCATCCTGATTTCGCTGGTCACGATCAACATCGCGCCCGATCCGCGGCAGCAACTGCGGCGTGAAGCGCAGCGTGTCGGCCAACTGATGGCGCTCGCGGCCGATGAGTCGCGCATCCGCCAGCAGCCGATCGTATGGGAAGCGGATCTGCGCGGCTATCGCTTCGTCACCGAGTCCGGCGGCGAGCGGCGCTTGTTGAGCGGTGACGATATGTTGCGCGAGCGTCGGTGGGAGGCACCGCTGACACGCCTTGCGGTACTTGATAACGGCGGGCCGCAGCCGGCGCAGGTCCTGCTCGGGCCGGGTGCGCCACCGGTGCGGGTCGCCGTCGCGCGCGAATGGATTCAACCGCGCTGGCGGCTCGAACTGACCAGTGAAGACGGATCGGTTCAGGTCGATTTCGACGAAGTGGGCCGTGCCATTCTTGCCATGGATCAGGTCAAGGCAAGATGATGCGAAGGGTCACGCAGAAGCGGGGCCCCTGCTTAATGCCTGCTGGGGCAGGCTTCACATTGCTCGAAGTGCTGGTGGCGCTGGTAATCATCGGCGTCGCACTGGCAGCCTCGATGCGCGGCGCAATGTCGCTGACTTCGACCGCCGAGTACACACGCCAGAAGCTGCTCGCGACGCTGACTGCGGAGAATCGCCTGCTCGAGCTGCGTTTGGCGCGCGAACGCCTGGAGCCCGGGGAAAGCATGCTTGCATGTGACCAGGGCGGCGTGAGTTTCACGTGTGCGCAGGCCGTCAAGCCGACGCCGAATCCGTTTTTTCGCCGAGTCGAGGTGCGGGTGTTTCGCCAGGACGACCAGGGCAATCGGTCGCAGCTGGCCGAGTTGATGACCGTGATGCCAACCAACCAATGAGCCACCGACTCCACACGGCGCGCGGATTTACGCTGCTCGAACTACTGGTGGCGATCACCGTATTGTCGATCGTGTCGATGATCGCCTGGCGCGGGCTCGACTCGCTGGTGTTGACACGTGAACGGCTCGAGCCCGAAGTCGACGAAGTGCGTGCGCTTCTTACCACCTTCGGCCAGATGGAGCGTGACCTGACGCAGGTGACGAACCCGGTGTTTCTCGGGCTTGCGACATCCCCGCTCAATGTACGTGTCGTTGATGGCGCGCAGTTGATCGAGATTGCACGCGTTGCCAGCCCGGTCGCCGATCGCGCGACCGAAGTACAGACGGTGTTCTACAGAGTGGTCGATGGCTCGCTGATGCGTCAGGCAACACCACCGTTGCCTGCATTCGACCGCACCAATGTCGAGAATTTCGAAACGGCGCGGCTGTTGGGCAACGTGCAGTCGATGAGCGTGCGCCTGTGGCAGGTTCCCGCGGGCTGGGTGTCACCGGCCGATTTTGATGCGACACCGCAGGCGCCCGCGCCACCGACCCTGCCGGGCGCGCCGCCGACACGCAC
>JBGSWY010000303.1:0-4674 GCA_041751715.1 Burkholderiaceae bacterium | reverse complement strand
GCGCGCGCGCGCTCGGCATCTTCGGCGACTCGATCACCACCGACCACATCTCACCGGCCGGCGCAATCAAGGACACCTCGCCCGCCGGCCAGTGGCTGATCGGCCACAACGTGCTGAAAGCCGATTTCAATTCATACGGCTCACGCCGCGGCAATCACGAAGTGATGATGCGCGGCACGTTTGCCAACGTACGCATCAAGAACCTGATGATCCCGCAGCAGGCCGACGGTTCGCGCATAGAAGGCGGGCTCACTTCGCATCAGCCGTCGGGCGAGCAGATGCCGATCTACGACGCCGCGATGAAGTACATCGCAGAGGGTGTGCCGACGATCGTGTTCGGCGGCGAGGAATACGGCACCGGATCCTCGCGCGACTGGGCGGCCAAGGGCACGCAGCTGCTTGGAGTAAAAGCCGTGGTCGCGCGCAGCTTCGAGCGCATCCATCGCAACAACCTGGTCGGCATGGGTGTATTGCCGCTGCAGTTCGTCGGCAGCGACAGTGCGCAGACGCTCGGACTTGCGGGCACAGAAACTTTCGACATCGAAGGTCTGGAACGAGGCGTCACGCCGCAGCAGGGCGCAACACTGGTGATTCATCGCGCCAACGGCAAGACGCAAGAAGTTCCGCTGAAGCTGCGAATCGATACTCCGATCGAAGTCGAGTACTACAAACACGGCGGGATTCTGCCGTTCGTGCTGCGGCAGTTGCTGGCGGCTTGATCTGCTGAATACATTTGAAAGCCGCACATGAGAAAAACAACCATCCGCAACACGATTCGCCTCGGTACGCAGGCGACCGAGCTGATGTTTGCAGCGCCCCAGGTCATAGCGCATCGGCTCGCACGCATGACAGCCACGGGCGCCGGCAAGAGCCGCCGCGATCAGGATGAATTCCATCGCATGAGCACCGAGAAGTTCGCTGCGTTCGGCCAGTCCTGGAACGGGATGGCTTTTCAGATGCTCAAGGCGAATACGCAGATGACGCGCGCGTTCATGCTCGGCCCGTGGCTTTCCCCGCGCTCGTTCAGCCGTGCGGCGGCTCAGATGCAGAGTTCCGCGCTGCGGATCATGACCAGCGGCATGGCTCCGGTTCACCAGCGCGCGGTTGCCAATGCCAAGCGCCTGCGCAGAGCGAAAGCTCGATGAATTGACGCTTGAATCGATGAGCGCCGTCGATCGCACCGCCAATGCCTGACGTCGCCCCCATCGACCCCGCTGTCGAGCCGACTGCCCGCTTCACCTCAGCGCCCGCCGGTACACCGGTGTTGTCTTTGGCCGGTTCATGGCGGCTGGCCTCGCTCGATCGCATTGCTTCGCAGCTTGCAGCACTGCAATGGCCGGCACAATTCGCGGTCGACGGCAGTGCGCTGTCGGAAATCGATTCGGCCGGCGCCCTTGCGCTGCTTGAATGCGTCGATGCTCGCGGCCGTGCGCCGGCGCAGTTGGCCGGCTTCGCCGAGAACGAGCTTCGTATCGTCGAGCAGGTACGCGCGCGCCTGGATGTTGCCAATGCACCGACCGAACATCATCGCGAGCACACGCTGGAGACGATCGGCCGGCGCACGATAGAAGTCAGCCAGGGTATCTTGGGACACGTGAATTTCCTGGGTGCCACGGTCGTTGGCATCGGGCGCAGCGTGCTGCATCCGCGCACCGTGCGCGTGCGCGAGCTGACGGCTCAGTTGGAGCAGGTGTGCCTGAACGCGATTCCCGTGGTCGCCCTCGTGACGATGTTGATTGGTGTCGTGGTGGCGTATCTGCTGGGCCTGCAGGCCGAACAGTTCGGTGCCAACATATTCGTCGTCGACGGCGTCGGGATCGGTGCCACGCGTGAATTCGCACCGATCATCGTCGCTGTGATCGTGGCGGGCCGCTCCGGTGCGGCGTTCACCGCACAGCTGGGTTCGATGAAACTGACCGAGGAAACCGACGCGATCCGCACACTCGGACTTTCGCCGATGAATGTGCTGGTGCTGCCGCGCGTGATCGCGCTGATGATCGCGATGCCGCTGCTGGTCTTCGTCGGCGACGTGATGAGCCTGGCGGGAGCGATGCTGATTGCCGAGCCGATGCTCGACATCACCCCGTCGACGTTCATTGCTCGCCTGCGCGACACACTCGATATCTCGCATCCACTGGTCGGGTTGGCCAAGGCACCGGTATTCGCCTTGGTGATCGCGGTGATCGGCTGCCGGATGGGTATGTCGGTCGAACGCGATACGCGCGCTGTCGGCATGGCAACCACGTCGACCGTGGTGCAAAGCATCGTAGCCGTGATCCTCCTCGACGCCGCATTCGCCGTCTTCTTTCAGGAGATTGGCATCTGATGCGCCAGGAGACGATTCTGGAAGTCGAATCGATCGTCACGCGCTTCGGCGAACAGACAGTGCACGACGGTGTCGGCTTCACGCTGCAGCGTGGCACGCTGACCGCATTGATCGGCGGCAGCGGCAGCGGAAAGTCCGTGCTGCTGCGGGAGATCATCGGCCTGCAACGTCCTACCGGTGGCCGCATCCGCCTGCTTGGCACGGATGTCTGGCAGGACTCCGAGGGCGAGCTGAGTGCGATGCGCCGGCGCTTCGGAATGATGTTCCAGGACGGCGCACTGTTTTCGTCGATGACGGTCGCGCAGAATGTGGCGGTACCGCTGGTCGAGCACGCGCGCGTACCGCCTGCCCTGCTCGACCCACTGATCAAGCTGCGTCTGGCTCAAGCCGGCCTTGAGCCGGACGCCGCAGAAAAAATGCCGAGCGAGTTATCGGGCGGCATGCGCAAGCGTGCCGCCATCGCGCGGGCGCTGGCGCTGGAGCCGGAAGTGCTGTTCCTCGATGAGCCGACTTCGGGTCTTGATCCGACCACCGCACGCGCGTTCGACAAGCTGGTGCGTTCGCTGGTCGACGATCTCGGCATCACGGTTTTTCTGGTGACGCACGACCTGGATACCCTGCTGACGGTGGTTGACCGCGTCATCGTGCTGGGCGACGGCAAGGTTCTTGCCGATGGCAGCATCGACGACATTCTGCAGGTCGACGACAAATGGATTCAGTCGTATTTCTCGGTGCGCACGATGGTGAAACGCCAAAGTGAAGCCGTCTCGTAGAATCCGCTGACGATGGAAGCAGAAGCCAAATACACCTATGTCGGCATCGCGCTGATCGCGCTGGTCGCGGCGCTGATTGCATCCGTGGTCTGGTTGAACCGGGTTGGCGCACGTGGCGAGTTCGCGCACTACACGATCTTCTTCGAGCGCCAGCCTCTCGACGGATTGCAGATCGGCGCCGATGTCGATATGCGTGGCATCAAGATCGGCCGGGTCGAGGATTACGATCTGCTGGCCGAGAAGATCAATCGCGTGCGCGTCACGATCCGCACCGATCGCCGCGCGCCGGTCCGGGCCAACACGGTCGCTATCGTGACCCGCAACTTCGTGACCGGCATCGCCCGCATCAGCCTGATTACTCCTGAGCCTGCCGGCCCGCCGCTCGCCGATGTGGGCGACGACGATCAGCCGTATCCGGTCATTGCCGAGGGCCAATCGGAGTTCGACGCGATTGCCGGCAAGGTGGGGCGCATCGGCGACATCGCAGCCGAGACGCTCGAGAACATCAACCTGCTGCTGACTGCGGACAATCGCGCCGCCATTACTGCATCACTAGCCAATGTCAAGGAGCTGACCGCCGGGCTCAACCAGCGCATGAGCGATCTGGACAAGACGCTGGTCGCACTCAGTGCGGCCGCCACAGAAGTCGGACGCGCGGGGACCCGCTTCTCGCAGGTTGCCGAGACCACTGGCAGTCAGATCGCACCCGCAATCAAGCAGGCCGATCAGACACTGAAAGATGTTTCATCGGCGGCGTTTGCTCTAGAGAAGCAAACCTCGGAGCTGGCCGAACGTTTCACCGAAGCAACTTCAGCGACGGATGAGCAGTTGTCCGCTGCGGCTAACGAGTTGCGGACGACGGCTGACGCAATGACTCGACTGCTCGACCAGCTGCGTGATCCGCGCGCAGCGTTGCTCGGGCCGGGCAAGACGCAGCGCGGGCCGGGTGAATGACATGAGTTTTTCGTCAATGCGTTTCCTGCCGGTGTTCATCGTTGCCGCGTTCACGGTCGGCTGCATCAATCTCGGACTCGGCGGCGGAGAAAACCCGCAGGCGCAGTACCGGCTCGAAGACCTGTCTCCCAAAGCGTCACCGCGCGCCACGCCGTTCGAACAGCGGCTGCTGATATCGACCATTCCGTCGGAATCGATCGGCGACACATATTCGATGGCGTACACGCGGGCTCCGCAGCAGCGGCAGTTCTATCAGTTCGCCAGTTGGGCGGAACGTCCCTCCTCGCGCGTCGTGCAACTGCTGGCCGCGCGGCTTCAGGCACGCGACATGTTCGAATCAGTCTCGCAGTTGGGCGGCGGCATCGGCGGCGGCGTGGTTCTGAACATAGGTGTCAACGAATTCGTGCACGATGTGCGCACCGGCACCGCCCGCGTCGAGGTGACTGCCGAACTGATCCAGCGTCGCGGACGAGCGCTGGTTGAGCGCAGGCAGTTCGCCGCATCGGCGCCGGTGGCGGCAGAAAACGCGCCGGCCGCAGCAGCTGCGCTCAGCCGTGCGTTGACGACTGTGCTCGACGATCTCGTCCCCTGGCTCGAACGCGCTGCAGAGTCGCTACCGCC
>JBGSWY010000302.1:0-4779 GCA_041751715.1 Burkholderiaceae bacterium | reverse complement strand
ACTGGGCGAGAAACTCGCCGGTACCAGCAACGTGATGTATGCGGCGATGCACGGGATGATTCCGCTGGGCACGATGGCGCACGAGTACCTGCAGGCGTGCCAGGCGCTCGGCCCGCGCCTGCGCGATTCGCAGACGTTCGGATTCGAGATGTGGGCGCGTGAGTATCGCGGCGACCTCGGCATTGCATTGTCCGATGTCTATGGGATGGACGCGTTCCTGCGCGACTTCGATATGTATTTCTGCAAGCTGTTCGACGGTGCGCGGCACGATTCGGGAGAACCTCTCGCGTGGGGTGAGCGTTTGATCGCGCACTATCAGCGCAACAGAGTGGATCCGAAAACCAAGACGCTGGTGTTTTCCGATTCACTGACTATTCCAAGAGTCATCGAGCTTTATCAACGCTTTCGGGATCGCGCGCGCACCGCGTTTGGGGTCGGCACCAATCTGACCAATGATGTCGGCCATGTTCCGCTGCAGATCGTGCTCAAGCTGGTTCGTTGCAACGGCCAGCCGGTGGCGAAGCTGTCGGACTCGCCGGAGAAGAACATGTGCGACGATCAGGCGTATCTCGCGTACCTGCGGCAAGTGTTCGACATTCAACCGCCAGTTTCCTGATGCTGCGCCTGTCCCGCCGCGCCGATGCACTCGGCACCGAAAACGCATTCGTCGTACTGGCCGAAGTCAACCGGTTGATTCGCGACGGACACGACATCGCTTCATTCTGCATCGGTCAGCCGGATTTTCCAACGCCGACGCACATACAGGACGCGGCGATAGAAGCAGTGCGCGGCGGCAAGCACGGTTACACACCGTCGGCCGGCATCGATGAGTTGCGCGCGGCAGCCGCGCAATCGATGGGCGCATTGCGCGGGCTCGATATCGCACCTGAAGAAGTCGTGGTGGGCGCCGGCGCCAAGCCCTTCATCGGCTACACGATCGCATCGGTGACGGACTACGGCGCGGGCGACGAAGTGATCTTTCCGGTCCCGGGGTTTCCGATCTACGAATCGCAGATCGTTGCCAACGGTGCGGTACCGGTTGTGCTGCCATTGTCCGAAGCGCGCGGCTTTGCGTTCGACCCGGCCGAGCTCGCGGCGCGTATTGGACCGAAAACGCGGCTGCTGATCCTGAACACGCCGCACAATCCCACCGGAGGATTGCTGTCGCGCTGCGATCTCGAAGCGATTGCAGAAGTGTTGCGCCCGCATCCCCGCGTGTGGGTCTATGCCGACGAGATTTACAGCAAGCTGGTCTACGACGGCAAATTCGAGTCGATCGCAACACTGCCCGGCATGCGCGAGCGCACCATCATTTCCGACGGCGCGTCGAAGACCTACGCGATGACCGGCTGGCGCATTGGCTTTGCCGCCAACAAGATGCTGGCGCCGGTGTTCACGCGCTGGATCACGAACACCGAGTCCTGCGCATCGCAGATCAGCCAATGGGCTGCGGTTGCGGCGCTGACTGGTCCGCAGGATGAAGCCGAGCAGATGAAGAAGCGTTTTCGCACGCGGCGCGACCTGATCGTGCGGTTACTGAACGAGCTGCCGGGGGTTCATTGCGCGGCGCCCGGCGGAGCGTTCTACGCATGGCCGAACGTTACCGAAGCGTGCGCGATGGTCGGCGCGCAGGATTCGGAGGAGCTGCGCCAGCGGCTGCTGCTTGAAGCCGGCGTTGCGGTGCTGGCCGACATTCATTTCGGGCCGCGCGTGGATGAGGATGGTCAGCACATTCGCTTTTCGTACGCGGCCAGCGAAACGGCGATAGAACAGGGCGTGCGCCGCGTCGATGCATTCCTCCGCAAAGCTTGCCGATGACATTGGATACGTCGAAAGCGCGCGCATCGATCCTGCAGCGCATCCGTGCGAAGCACGGTCGACCGGAGAACCCGACCGATCAAGAGCAAGTCGATATCGATCGCTATCTGGCGCAGCACCCGTCCGGACCGCGCCCGGTTGCCCCGGCCGATTTGCGGCAGCAGTTTCGCGCGATGGCCGAGCGGATGTCGAGCACGGTCGAAGAAGTGGCGACACTGGCGGATGCGCCGCGCGCCTGCGCAGGCTACCTCGCAGCACAGGGCCTGCAGCTACAAGCGGTGATCTGGCCGGCGCTCGAACACCTCGATTGGGCCGGCGCCGGCATTGCTGCCGACGCGCGTGCGGCGAAGCGCGACGAGTCGGACGGCGCTGATCTGGTCGGCATCACCGGTTGCTTCTGCGCGTTGGCAGAGACCGGCACACTGGTATTGCTGTCGGGGGCGCAAACGATCGCCTCGACTCATCTGCTGCCGGAAACGCACATTGCGATTGTTCCGGCATCGCGGATCGTGGCCGGGATGGAAGACGCGTTTGCGCTGATGCGCGCCGAGCGCGCAGGCGACGCCACTGGTTTCAGCCCAATGATGCCGCGCGCAGTCAACATGGTCTCAGGGCCCTCGCGCACCGGCGATATCGAGCAGACGATCGTGCTCGGTGCGCATGGACCCTACCGCGTGCACATCGTCGTCGCGCGCGATAACTGATCCGCGTTTACGCTCAGCATGAGGCGCGCGTCGACCGTCTTTGCGCAGTTCATTTGCGCGCTAACCTCAGCCATCCCGTCCCTCGCCAGCGCTGCCGAATTCGATGCCACGCGCCTGGGTCTGGCGTGGGCCATCCCTTTCGCCGGCCTGCTGCTGTCGATCGCGCTGCTGCCGCTGCTCACCCCACACTTCTGGCACCGGTTTTATGGTTGGATCGCGATCGCCGGGACGCTCGCGATGCTGCTGCCGCTGACATTCCAGTTCGGCGCCGCAGCCGCGTGGGATATCGTGATTCACAGCCTGCTGCTCGAATACCTGCCGTTCATTATCGTCATCACCACGCTGTACATCATCGCCGGCGGTATCTTCGTGCGCGGCAATCTGCACGGTTCGCCGGCATTGAATACGGGATTGCTCGCACTTGGAGGAACGTTGGCGAGCGTGATGGGGACCACCGGCGCGGCGATGCTGCTGATCCGGTCGTTGATCCGCGCCAACGACAATCGCCGCTACCGCGTCCATACGATCGTGTTCTTCATCTTCATCGTCGCCAATGCCGGAGGCGGGCTCACGCCGCTCGGCGATCCGCCGCTGTTCCTCGGGTTTCTCAAAGGCGTCAGTTTTTTCTGGACCGTGCAGCATATGTTCCTGCCTGTGCTGCTGGTCGTATGTTCACTTCTGGCCGTTTACTTCGTGATCGACACGATTTACTACCGGCGCGATGCCGCACTCGGGTTCAAGCGTGACCCGACTCCCGACGACTCCCACCTTGGCATCGAAGGCAAGTTCAACTTTCTGCTACTGGCGGCCGTGATCGGAGCGGTACTGATGAGCGGTTTGTGGCGGTCCGGCGTGTCGATCGAAGTTCTGGGCAACGTGATCGCGCTGGAAAGCCTGCTGCGTGATGTCTGTTTTCTCGTCGTAGCCGCAATTTCGCTGGTCGTGACGCCGCGCGCGGTGCGCCAGGCAAATGAGTTCACCTGGGGCCCGATCAACGAAGTCGCAAAGCTCTTCTTCGGAATTTTTCTGACTATGGCGCCGGTGCTGCTGATGCTGAAAGCGGGCGAGGCGGGAGCGTTCGCGGCAGTGTCGCGCCTCGTGACCGATCAGGCAGGCTTGCCGATCGATGCGATGTACTTCTGGATGACTGGCGTTTTGTCCGCCTTTCTTGATAACGCGCCGACGTATCTGGTGTTCTTTAACCTTGCGGGCGGCGATCCGACGCAGTTGATGACAACGCAGGCGCGTACGCTGACGGCGATCTCAGCCGGCGCGGTTTTCATGGGAGCGATGAGCTATATCGGCAATGCTCCGAACTTCATGGTGAAGGCGATCGCCGAACACAGCGGCATCCGGATGCCGAGCTTCTTCGGCTTCATGGGCTGGTCGGTCGTCATTCTTCTCCCACTGTTTTTATTGATGACATGGACCTTTTTCCTATGAGCGGAGCCGCACGCGTTGTTGTTTCACGGCGCATTTTTCCGGAACTGATGGCCGGATTGCGCAGCGAATTCGATGTCGTCGACAACCAGGGCGATGTCCACTGGGCGCCGCTCGAGCTGGCTGCGGTGGCGAAGGACGCGCACGCCGTGCTGATTACCGCGGGTGACCGGATCGATGCAGCGCTGCTTGACCAGTGCCCACGCCTGAAAATCGTGGCCAACATTGCTGTGGGCTACAACAACATCGACCTGGCCGCGTGCACTGCGCGCGGTGTCCTTGCCACCAACACGCCCGACGTGCTGAACGAAGCAACCGCCGATCATGCATGGGCGCTGCTGCTCGCGGCCGCGCGCAGAATCGGCGAGTCCGAGCGCTGGCTGCGGGCCGGACTATGGAAACGCTGGACGTTCGAGATGTTCACCGGCGCCGAGATGACGGGCTCCACGCTTGGGGTGCTCGGCATGGGCCGCATCGGACGCGCGATCGCGCGTCGCGCCAGCGGATTTTCCATGCCCGTCATTTATCACAACCGCAGCCGGCTGGCAGCGAGCGAAGAGGCGGGTGCGCGCTACGTGGACTTCGAAACCTTGCTCCGGGAGTCCGATCACCTGATGCTGGTCGTGCCGTATTCGAAAGCGGTGCACCATATCATCGGCGCCGCGCAGTTGGCGCAGATGAAGCCCGGTGCAACGCTGGTCAACATCGCGCGCGGCGGCGTAGTAGATGATGCCGCGCTGGCGTCGGCGCTGCGCAGCGGCCATCTTGCCGCCGCCGGGCTCGATGTGTTCGAGAACGAGCCGGCGATCGATCCCGG
>JBGSWY010000301.1:0-1845 GCA_041751715.1 Burkholderiaceae bacterium | reverse complement strand
TCGCACAAGAACGAGGTTTCTGCGACGCATGGGGCAAGGTGTCCACGCAAGCGCGCCGGCTCGCGGCGGCGTAGCAGAAACTCTATTGCACGAAACCGCGGGCCACGAGCGTTACGCTATGGGGATTGAATGGCGCTGGCCGCAATGTGACGAGCCCGTCTTGCTGGCACGGCCAGGTCTTTGTTGTTGTGATCGCTGCCAGCATCGGCGGCGTCGACGAGGAGATCGAGGAGAGGCGCCATCGGCCTACCCGGACCAGGGTTGAGACGCGCAATCATGCCGATTTCTAAGCGAGCCGGTCCATCGCCGACCGAGGACCAGCGTTGTTGCAGGGCATTTCGTGAGATCGTCGGCTGTATCTCGATCATGACGTGTCAAACCTCACCGTGACGACAGACGTGCGCGGCATCGTCCCGCGCTCAAAGCTCTCGATGACCCGCATACGACCGCCACAACATGGGCAGGGAGGTGGTTCGCGCGGTTCCTCGAGCCGCTCGTCGGCATCGCAAGCCTCGTCAGTGCCGCCGCTCGGTACTGGTACATCGAGCAGGCGGCGACACAATGCGAGCTTCTCCGCCCGATGTCCGTTGGCAAAGAGCCCGTAGTGGCGGATGCGGTGAAAACCGTCAGGCAGTACGTGCAGCAGGAATCGCCGCATGAACTCACCGGCGTCGAGCTGCATTGCCTTCTGCCGCCGTTGACCGTTTTCGCGATAGTCCTTCCAACGGAATGCAACCTTGCCGTCCTCGATTGAGACGAGACGGCTGTTGCTGATCGCAACCCGGTGCGTGTAGCGGGCGAGATAGGCGAGCACGTGGGAAGGCCCGGCGAACGGCCGCTTGGCATAGACGACCCATTCGGACCGGCGCAACGGTTCGAGATGCGCCCGGAACGCAGTGGCGTCCTGAAGATGCTCGATATCGTTGAAGAAGTGAAGATCGCCGGCTGCGTGCAATTTCCCGAGGCCATCGAGAAACAAGCGCCGGAACAGACGCGAAAGCACTCGCACCGAGAGGAAGAAGGTGCAGCGGCTCGGCAGCCAACGCGTACCGTCGGGGGCGATGCCGCCACCAGGCACGATGCAGTGGACGTGCGGGTGATGATCAAGGTTTGAGCCCCAGGTGTGCAGGACTGCCGTAACGCCGATGTCGGCGCCAAGGTGCTTCGGATCGGCGGCGATCGTTGTCAACGTCTCTGCTGCAGCGGCAAACAGGAGCCCGTAAATCTTCGCCTTGTTCTGGTACGCGATTGCGCGCAGCGGGGCCGGCAATGTGAACACTACGTGGAAGTAGGGGACAGGCAACAGCTCCGACTTGCGCGCATCGAGCCACGCCTCCGCCGCTCGCCACTGGCACTTCGGACAATGCCGGTTGCGGCAGGAGTTATAGGCGATACGCGTGTGCGCGCAGTCATCGCACCGTTCAACGTGCCCACCGAGCGTTGCCGTGCGGCAGATCTCGATTGCGGTCATGACGCGGCGCTGCCCGGCGCTCAAATGAGCCGAGTTCTGCTCTCGCCACGACGTGCCGTAGCGGCGGAAGATCTCCGCCACTTCCAGGTTCGGACGCGACATGTCCGGCGGGTCAGGCCGGCATGGTCGAGTCTATGTTCAAGAGTTCAAGCGGACTTTGGATCTGGCGGAGCGTGTTGAGCGCGACCCGAGCGTAACGCGTCGTCGAGGTGATATGCCGGTGCCCCAGCAGGTCCTGGATCACGCGAATATCGATGCCTTGCTCCAGCAAGTGCGTTGCGAAGCAGTGCCGCAGCGTGTGTACGGTCACGGTCTTGGTAAGGCCCGCAGCATCGGCAGCCTGACGACAAGCGTACTGCACCGCTCGGCAGGTG
>JBGSWY010000300.1:0-12774 GCA_041751715.1 Burkholderiaceae bacterium | reverse complement strand
GGTGGTGTCAAGGCGGCCGCGATCGAGACATCGTCGTCGGTCAATGGCCAGATCATGCCGCCGGTGATGGGCGCCGCGGCGTTCCTGATGGTCGAGTACGTTGGCATTCCGTATTCGGAGGTCATTCGCCACGCGTTCGTGCCGGCGGTGATCAGCTACATCGCGCTGTTCTACATCGTGCATCTGGAAGCGCTGAAGCTCGGCATGGAGCCGATCGCGCACGTGCGCGAGCGCACTGCCAGTGCGGCGCTGCTGTCTTGGGGGCTCGGCCTAGCCGGCACCATTGCCGCGTGCGGCGCCATCTACTACGTCGCGATAGGCACGCAGGCGCTCCTTGGCGAGGCTGCGCCGTGGATCCTCGGGGCGCTGCTGATTGCCGGTTACATCGCAAGCGTATGGGTCGCGGCGCGCGAGCCCGATCTGCCGGTCGACGTTGATGTCGACAATCCGGTGTTGCCGCCGGCCTGGCCCACTGTCAAGGCCGGCTTGCATTTTTTGATACCGATCGGCGTGCTGCTGTGGGCGCTGATGGTCGAGGAACTGTCGCCGGGGCTGTCCGCGTTCTATGCGATCGTGGCGCAGATCACGTTGATGGCGACGCAGCGGCCGCTGACCGCGCTGTTTCGCGGCGACCAGGATATCGGCGCACAAGTCAGGCGCGGGTTCGACGACGTGATCGCCGGCTGCAACGGCGGCGCCCGCAACATGATCGGCATTGCGGTGGCCACCGGCTGCGCCGGCATCATCGTCGGCGCCATCACGTTGACCGGACTCGGATTGCGGATGACCGACTTCGTCGAGTTCGTGTCGCAAGGCAACGTGCTCGTGATGCTGCTGTTCACCGCGTTTGTCTGCCTGGTGCTTGGCCTCGGCGTGCCGACCACCGCCAACTACATCCTGGTGGCCACCTTGATGGCGCCGGTGATCGTTGAGCTCGGCGCGCAATCGGGGCTGGTGATCTCGCTGATTGCGGTGCACCTGTTCGTTTTTTACTACGGCATCATGGGCGACATCACGCCCCCGGTGGGGCTCGCCAGTTTCGCCGCAGCCGCGATCGCGAAGGAAGATCCGATCAAGGTCGGCGTGCAGGGATCGGTGTACGCGGTGCGCACGGTCGTGCTGCCGTTTATCTGGATCTTCAATCCGATGCTGCTGTTGATCGACGTCCGTGGCTGGGGTGAAGCGCTGCTGGTCGCGGCGACCGCAACGGTTGCATCACTGGTGTTTGCCGCCGCTACGCTTGCCTGGTTTCGCACCAAGTGCCGCTGGTATGAAGTCGTTTTGCTGTTGGCGGCAACGTTCGTGCTGTTCCGGCCCGACTGGTTCGCCGATCGAATCGAACCGGAGTACACCGACGCCCCGGTGTCACGCTTCTACGAAGTCGTCAATCAACTCGACGACGGCGATCGGCTGGTGTTCGTGATCAAGGGCACGTCGCTCGAAGGTGACGACCTGCGCAAGACCGTGGGGGTGCAGCTCGGCCCAAAAGGTGCAGGCGGCGAAACCAACGCGCTGGTCGACGCACGGAGGCGGCTGAGTGAAGCGGGGATGACAGTCAGCGGCCTGGGCGAGCAGCTGCAAGTGGGCGCGGTGCGCTTCGGCAGCCGCGCCGCCAAGGCGCGCATCGAGCAGGGCTACGAGGTGGCCGCGGTCAGAGTGCCGACCGAGCGCATCAGCCCGCACTGGTTCTACATTCCCGGGCTCGCAATCGCCCTGCTCGTGTGGGTAATGCAAGGCTGGCGCATGCGCAAGTCAGATCCAAAATCGGGGTCAGACCCCGATTTATCGCATCGCGGCGAAGGTGCAACTCTGCGAGCTTAGGAAGTGCGTTCACGGGTGCATGCTCAACAAGGTCGTGGCTTCGAACCTTAGGCTTCTAGCGCAACTGAGCCCGTATGCCTGAAAGAGTCGAAGTGCGTTCGGTGCAGCACGCTGACTTCTCCGCTTGGAAGCCGCTCTGGGACGGTTACAACGCCTTCTATGGCCGCAAGAACGAGACGGCGCTCCGTCCTGAGATAACGCAGATCGCCTGGCAACGCTTCTTTGATCCGAATGAGCCTGTCTTTGCGCTGGTGGCAGATGCCGAAGGGAAGTTGCTCGGCCTCGCGCATTACCTGCTTCATCGCAGCACGACGCGGATAGAACTCACCTGCTACCTGCAGGATCTTTTTACTGCGCAATCCGAAAGAGGGCGTGGGATCGGACGAACGCTTATCCAGGCGGTGTATGAACGGGCGCGCGCGGAAGGCATCAGGCGCGTCTACTGGCATACACACGAGTCAAACGTCGCCGGGCGTCTCCTCTATGACAAGGTGGCCACGCACGCGGGCTTCATCGTGTACGGCCAGGAACTTTGAACTCAGGTCAACATACGCCGGTGAAGAGTGCCACGCTGCGTGCCGCCGTTCCCACCGATGCCGATGATGTCGCTGCGGTGCTGCTCGCTTCGCGCAAAACGTTGTTGCCGTTTGCGCCGTTGGCGCCTACGGATGATGAAGTCCGCGCATGGGTTCGCGAGGTTTTGCTTCCTTCGGAAGCGGTCACCGTCGCGATTGTCGATGATCGAATCATCGGCGTTCTCTCCGTGGCGCAGCAGCAGGGCGCGAGCTGGATCACCCAGCTCTATCTGCTTCCATCGCATGTAGCGCAAGGCATCGGTTCCGGGCTTCTCGCCCACGTGATCAGCACCGCAACACTGCCAATTCGGGTTTACACGTTTCAGCAGAACGCCGGCGCTCGCCGCTTTTACGAGCGAAACGGTTTCAGGCCGATAGAGTTCACCGATGGCCGCTCGAACGAAGAGCAGTGTCCCGACGTACTGTACGAACGCGCCGCTCCGGCGCTGGTGCGATGACGATCATTTCGCTGCGACGGCTCGAATCGCTTGCCGAGCAGGCGCTGGTCCGTGCGGGCGCCGATTCGGCGATGGCCGCATCGAGCGCGCGTGCCCTTGCAGCGGCGGATGCGCAGGGCCTCGCTTCGCACGGTGTTGCGCGCGTCGCGCAGTATGCGACGCATCTGAAGAATGGCCGTGCAAACGGGCGCGCGATTGCTCGCATCGTGCGCGAGAAGCCTGCCGCATGTCTGATCGATGCGGACAATGGCTTGGCGTTTCCGGCATGTGCGCTGGCGGTGGACGAAGCGATCACGCGTGCGCGTGCGATGGGCATCGGCCTGGCGGCAGTCACCAACAGCCACCACTTTGGAGTTGCTGCTTATCACCTCGCCGGGGTTGCCGAGCAGAACATGGTCGGCCTGGCGTTCAGCAATTCGCCGGGTGCGATGCCGGCATGGGGCGGCAAGCGTGCACTGTTCGGCACTAATCCGATCGCGGCGGTTTTTCCGCGCAGCGGCGCGTTACCTTTGAGCGTCGATCTGTCGCTGTCAGAAGCTGCGCGCGGCAAGGTGATGATCGCCGCCCAGCAAGGCAAGCCGATTCCGCCAGGCTGGGCGCTCGATCGCCACGGACAGCCGACGACCGATGCGAAAGCCGCGCTCGACGGGCTGATGCTGCCAGCGGGCGGTGTCAAAGGTGCAATGCTCGCACTGATCGTCGAACTGCTATGTACATCGCTGACCGGCGCGCACTTCGGATTCGAAGCCGACTCGTTCTTCGTTGACGAGGGCAATCAACCTCGACTTGGGCAGGTGTTCCTGGTGCTCGATCCGGTTGCGCTGGCGGGGGCGGAGGTCTATCACTCAAGAATCGAAACGCTGATCAACGCAATGTGTGCCGACCCCGCCGTGCGGGTGCCGGGCGATCGACGTGCGCGGCTGGCGCAGCAGGCGGTCCGCGAGGGTGTCGAAGTATCTGAGGCGGTGCTCGCGAAACTGCTTGCGCTGGCCGGATCCGAATCGTCGGCATCGCGCTGATGGTCACCAGCCTTCGCTGCCAGGCTCACCCTTGAACGGGCCCACCAGCTCGGGTGTGATCCATCCCCCATAGAAACCGCCGGGCTGCGCCTGCACGGCAGCCCCATCGACGCGGCAATCAAGTTCTGCGGGGTAGAAGGCGACGCATGTCGCCAAAGCTTCAGCGCCGCTCAGCGGCTCCGGGTAGCTCCACGCCACGCTCGGCAGGCGGCGATTCCCATCCACCAACGTCCAGTAGTGTGCCGGGCCCTTCCACTCACAGAACGACGTGCCCGATGCGGGCTGCAGCAAATCGCGCGCCACATCGTCCCACGGCAGGTAGAAGCTCGGGGGGTGTGCGGTCTCGAGAATGAGCAAGGCGCGGCGAGTGCGCGCGATCTCCACATCGCCCCAGCGCACGATGACCTCACGCGTATCGGGCGCCAGTTGCGGCGGCCGCGGATAGTCCCATACGGATACTTGGCCCGACCCCGGTACGACAGCAAACGATGGCCGAACCTGGCCGCGCCAGCGCCACTGTGCGCGCGCTGCGCTGAGCCAGTCGGGAAGACGCGTCATAAATAAATCGGGGTCAGACCCCGATTATTGAATCGTACTGAGCGCGCGGCTCAGATCGCGCTTCAGGTCTTCGACATTCTCGATTCCAACCGAAAGGCGCACCAGGTTGTCACCGATCCCGAGCGCTGCGCGTTGCGCGGGCGGAATTGTGGCGTGCGTCATGATGGCCGGATGCTCGATGAGGCTTTCGACGCCGCCCAGGCTTTCGGCGAGCGCGAAGAGTTCGCAATGCTCGAGGAACCGGCGCGTTCCGGGCAGGTCGGTCGCGAGGTCGAGCGAGATCATGCCGCCGAAGCCGTGCATCTGCCGCTGCGCGAGTGCGTGATGCGGATGCGACGGCAAGCCCGGATAGCGAACGCGCTTGACCTGCGACTGCGCTTCTAACCATTGCGCCAGCGCGAGTGCGTTCTCGCAATGGCGCTGCATCCGCAATGCCAGCGTCTTGATTCCGCGCAGCGTAAGAAAACTGTCGAACGGGCCGGCGATCGAACCGACGGCGTTTTGCAAGAAGCCGAGCTGCTCGCGCAGCTGCGCCAGCCGCTCATCGGCTGCAACAACAGCGACGCCGCCGATCACATCCGAGTGTCCGTTCAGGTACTTTGTCGTCGAGTGCACGACGACATCGAAGCCGACTTCGAGCGGGCGCTGCACCCACGGGCTGGCAAACGTGTTGTCTGCCACTGCGACGATATTGCGCTCGCGGCAAAGTTGCCCGATCGTCTGGAGGTCGGCCAGCTTCAGCAGTGGGTTGCTCGGCGTTTCGACCCACACCATGCGCGTTTCAGGCTTCAGTGCCGCGCGCAGGCTTTCGAGGTCCGACATATCGACAAACGTGAACGCATGCCCGGCGCTGCGCTTGCGCACGCGCTCGAACAGGCGAAACGTGCCGCCGTACAGATCGTCGCCGGCGACGATGTGCGCGCCGGCATCGAGCGTTTCGAGCACGGTCGCAATCGCCGCCATGCCGGATGCGAATGCATACGCCTGCGCGCCGCTTTCGAGGTCAGCCACACAACGCTCGAGCGCCCAGCGCGTCGGATTGTGCGAGCGGCCGTAGTCGAGCCCCTTGTGCACGCCCGGGCTTTGCTGCACGAACGTCGACGTGGCGTAGATCGGCGGCATGATCGCGCCGGTCGACGGGTCGGGCGACTGACCGGCGTGGATGACACGAGTAGCAAAATCGGATTTGTCTGTCTTCTTAGTCATGTCAGCTTCTTGCGCAGGTGATTCAGCAGGTCGAATCGCGTGACCAGGCCATAGAACTGCTTGTCATCGGCAATGATCGCGACCAGGCCGCGATCCAGTATCGCCTGCAAGGTTTCGAGGCTTGCATCGGGCTGCACCGTATCGAGCGTGGTCGTCATTGCATCGCGCACCGGCGCATGAAAGCGCGCCGCATCATCGTGCACCGTCAGCAACAGATCGGACTCGTCGATCACGCCGATCAGGTTCTCGTTGTCGAGCACCGGCAATTGCGAAACATCCGCCAGGCGCATGCGCTGAAAAGCCGTCAGCAGCGTGTCGTCCGCCTTCACGGCGACGACCGCACCTTCGTCAAAGCGGCGTGCGATCAGATCACGCAAGTCGCCGGTTTGCGGCCGCTTCAGCAGCCCCTGATCGATCATCCATTGATCGTTGTAGACCTTCGACAGGTAGCGCGTGCCGGTGTCGCACACGAAGCTGACCACTCGTTTTGGTGTCGTCTGTGCACGGCAGTATCGGAGCGCGGCGGCGAGCAAGGTACCGGTCGATGAGCCGCCTGAGATTCCCTCGGCGCGCAGCAGCGCGCGCGCTGTGGCGAAGCTTTCTTCGTCCGAGATCGAGTACGCGTGCTTGACGCCGCTGAAGTCGGCAATCGGCGGAATGAAATCCTCGCCGATACCTTCGACCGCCCATGATCCGGCGACGCCGATGGTGCCGGTCTCCACGTAGTCGGCGAGGATCGAGCCGGCAGGATCGGCCAGCACAAACTCGACGGCAGGCGCAACTTTGCGAAAGTAGCGCGTCAGCCCGGTCACGGTGCCGGCCGAACCGACGCCGACCACGATCGTGTCTAGCCGCTGATTGCATTGCTGCCAGATCTCGGGCGCGGTCGTGCGCTCGTGCGCATCCGGGTTATCGGGGTTGGCAAACTGATTCGCAAAGAACGCGCCGGGAATTTCAGCCGCCAGACGCGCGGCCGCGTCCTGGTAATACTCGGGGTGGCCCTTGCCGACATCCGAGCGCGTCAGATTTACTTCGGCGCCGAGCGCTTTCAGATGCAGCACCTTCTCGCTCGACATCTTGTCCGGCACCACTAGCACCACCCGATACCCTTTGGCGCGAGCCACCAGAGCTAAACCCAAACCGGTGTTTCCGGCCGTGGCTTCGACCACGGTGCCGCCCGGTTGCAGATCGCGGCGCCGCTCGGCGCCTTCGATCATCGAGCGGCCGATGCGATCCTTGATCGAGCCGCCGGGATTTTGCGATTCGAGCTTCAACAACAACGTGCATGGCCCGGTATCGAGCCGCGTGATCCGGATCATCGGCGTGTTGCCGATCAGATCGAGTACCGCGGGCGCGGAGCTGTCGGCTTGCGAAGCAATGCGTGGCATCTCGTTATTGTGCTCTTGCCAACGTGTGTTCACCGGTCCTTCACACGTGTTTCACTCCTGTCTGCACAATGACCTCATTGCGGAGACTGTCCATGCGCGTTCACCCGTTTGTCATTGCGTCGCTGATGTTGTTGGTTACTGCGGGCACCGCGCAGGAGGTGACGCGAAATCAGGCGAAGGTCGAGTCGTTCAGTCCGCAAGGGCAGGCCAAGAACGTACGGCAGATCGTTGCGCGTTTTTCGCAGCCGATAGTGAGCTTCGGCGATCCGCGCAGCGAAGCGCCGTTCGAGATCGCTTGTGCAGCCACCGGCCGCGGGCGATGGGCCGATGCACGCAACTGGCTGTATGACTTCGAACACGACCTGCCGGCCGGCATCGAGTGCAGCTTCAAGACCCGGGCCGGCCTGAAGACCCACGCCGGCGCTGAAGTGGTTGCGCAGACCTTTCGCTTCTCGACCGGCGGACCGTCGATTCGCGGCGCGTGGCCCGATGAAGGCGACGAGCAGATCGATGAAGCGCAGGTGTTCCTGCTCGCGCTCGATGGGCACGCAGATCTGACCACTGTGCGCGCGAACGCGTATTGCGCGGTCGACGGCATCGGCGAGCGCCTGCCGCTCGCCATCCTGGAAGGCCGTGAACGCGAACGGATTCTGGCGGAGCAGAAAAATCGCGCACGTGTTCTGTTCGAGGTGCTCACTAAGCGTGGCAATCGCGGCGTCGCCAGCGTCAAGGACGCACGGCTGGCCGAAGCACCGCTCATCGTGGCCACTTGCGGGCGACCGTTGCCGGCCGGCACCCAGGTACGTCTCGTGTGGAGCGCCGGCATCAAGACGAGCAGCGGTATCGCGACCACCGAAGCGCAAACGCTGCCCTATCGCGTGCGACCGGATTTTTCCGCGCGATTCACGTGCCAGCGCGTCAATCCGAATGCCGGCTGCATTCCGGTGCTGCCGGTGCAGCTCGAGTTCACGGCGCCGGTGGTACGCGATGTCGCATCGAAGATCGAGTTGCGCGCTGCGGACGGCACCGTGTTTCGCCCGAACATCGATTCGAATGTTGCCGCCGTCGACGCGGTCGAGTTCAAAGGCCCGTTTGCGGCACGCAGCGAAGCGACGGTTGTGCTGCCCAGCAATCTGAAAGATGACGCCGGCCGCACGCTTGCCAACGCCGCCGCGTTTCCGATGACGGTGCGCATCGACGACGATCCGCCGCTGGTCAAGTTTCCATCGCGCTTCGGCATCCTCGAAGTCAACGCGCAGCCGGCACTGCCGGTGTCGGTGCGCAATGTCGAAGCGATGCTAAATGCCTACACGCTCGATGTCGCCAAGGCTCCGCCGGGGGCTGCGAAGGCGGCCGGCAAGGGCCGTATCAAGCGCATCGACACCGATGACGACGCTGCGCTGGCGCACTGGATGCGCCGCATATTGAACGAGCCCGAAGCCGATGTGCGACCCGATTTGTATCGAAACCACGGTGAATATCTGAGGCCCGGCACGCTGCCGATGCTGTCGGATGCCGAACGCGCAACGGCGCAGCCGATCGATATCCCTCGCGCCGAACCGAAGATGGCGCTGCAGGTAATCGGCATTCCGCTGCCGCAGCCGGGGTTGTATGCAGTCGAGATTGCGAGCGCGCGACTGGGCCATGCGCTGCATGGCGACACCAAGCCGTACTACGTCTCCGGTGGCGCGTTGGTCACCAATCTGGCGGTGCACTTCAAGCATGGGCGCGAATCTTCGCTCGCATGGGTGACGCGGCTCGACGATGGCAGACCCGTTTCCGGTGCGCAAGTCCGCGTGACCGATTGCCTCGGCAAGCGCTGGTGGGATGGCGCGACCGATGCCAGCGGCATCGCGCGCATCGAGCGCGAGCTGCCGCCGCAGAACCGCTGGAGGGATTGCCCGCACGCACCGAATGCGTATCTGGTCAGCGCGCGCGCAAACGGCGATGTGTCATTGATGCTGACCAGCTGGAACGAAGGCATCCGGCCCTGGCAATTCAACCTCGGCGGCGGCTCGGCCGATGCGCCGGTGGTCGCGCATACGGTGTTCGACCGCGCGCTGTTCCGCGCCGGCGAAACCGTGTCGATGAAACATCTGATCCGGCGCCGGGTCGGCACCGGCTTTGCGCCGGTCGATGCGCGCAACCTGCCGCGGCAGCTGCAGCTGGTTCATTCGGGGAGCGGACAACGCTTTGACGTGCCGCTCGTCTGGGAAAACGGCGGGAACAACGGCACTGCACTCACTACATGGAGCATTCCAAAAGACGCGAAGCTCGGCGAGTACACGGCGAGCTTCGTTGACGCTGATCGCACTCGTGGTGCACGGTTGCAGGCCGGCTCGTTCAGAGTCGAGCAGTTTCGCGTGCCGCTGATGAAGGCGGTGCTCAAACCGCCGTCGAAGTCAGTTGTCAATGCCGGCAGCGTATTGATCGACGCGCAGCTGAGTTACCTGTCTGGCGGTCCTGCCGCGGGTGCGCCGGTCAAGTTTCGCAGCCGCATCATCCCGAGTTATCAATCGTTCGCTGACTACGACGACTTCAATTTCGGCGGCACGGTGCCGAAGGTCGGCATCGAAACCGAAACGCCCTACGACGAATTCGAAGCCGACGAGCAGCAGGCAAGTGGCGCCGCTGCACGAGTGCAGAACGTCGCGCTCGATGCCAATGGCGGCGCGCGGGTGGTGTTCGACCAGCTTCCGAAGTCCGAGCAAACACGCGCGCTCGAAGTCGAGATGGAATACGCCGATCCGAACGGGCAGATTCTCACCGCGTTTGCGCAGACGCTGCTGACGCCTTCGGCGCTGGTGGTCGGCCTTGCACCCGACGGCAGCTTCTTCAAGCGCGATTCGTTGCGCTTCAAGGCCGTCGTTCTGGATAGCGCAGGCAAGCCGCATGCGGGTAAGGGCGTGACCGTCGATGCGTACAGCCGCACACGCTACGCGTATCGCAAGCGGCTTCTCGGCGGTTTCTACGCGTACGAGCAGACGGTACAGATCAAGCGATTGAAGCAGGTCTGCCGCGGCACCAGCGACGTGCGCGGCCTGGTGCTTTGTTCCGGCGCGGCACCAGCCACCGGCGACCTGATCCTCGTCGCTCGCACCGAAGATGCGCAGGGCAATGTGGCAATTGCAACGCGCGACGTGTACGTGGCCGGCAACGACGACGGCTGGTTCGAAGCCGGGCAAAGCGACCGCATCGACCTGATCGCCGACAAGCGGGCGTACGAGCCGGGTGACACCGCGCGCTACGAAGTGCGCATGCCGTTTCGCACCGCGACGGCGCTGGTCAGCGTCGAGCGTGAAGGCGTGCTCGATACGAGGGTGGTGACGATCGATTCGAAGTCTCCGTACATCGAAGTGCCGATGCTTGGCCACTATGGTCCGAATGCGTACGTGTCGGTGCTCGCGGTGCGCGGCAGGGTCGATCCCGAAGTGCCGGGGCGCTTCGCATGGCTGCGCCGGATGATCTATCGCGCTGCGAAGTTCATCGGGCTGGTAGACGAAGTGCCGGTCGAGCGGGACACGCGGCCGACCGCTCTGGTTGACCTGACCAAGCCGTCGTTCCGGCTCGGCATCGCGCAGGTGAAGGTCGGCTGGAAGGCGTACGAGCTGCGCGTGAAGGTCGAGCCCGAGAAGCCGGTCTACAAAGTTCGGGATCGCGCGGCAGTCATCGTGACGGTGACCGATCCGAACGGACGACCGATGCCGAACGCAGAGCTTGCAGTCGCTGCTGTCGACGAAGGACTACTTGCGCTGGCGTCGAACCGATCGTGGGATCTGCTGGGAGCGATGATGCAGCGGCGGCCGATCGAAGTGGAAACGTCGACCGCGCAATCGCAGGTGATCGGCAAGCGCCACTTCGGCAAAAAGGCGGTCGCTGCCGGCGGCGGTGGCGGCGGCGAAAACGCGCGCGAGTTGTTCGACACGTTGCTGATGTGGAACCCGAAGGTCACCCTCGACGCCGAAGGCCGTGCGCGGATCGAAGTCCCGCTGAACGATTCGCTGACCTCGTTTCGTATCGAGGCGATTGCCAATACGACCAGCGGCGAAGCGCGTTTCGGGTCTGGCGGCGCCGCCATTCGCACCACGCAGGACGTGATGTTGTTCGCCGGGCTGCCGCCGTTCGTGCGCGAAGGCGACCGCTTCGATGCGCAAGTGACGGTGCGCAACGGCGCCGATCGTCCGCTGGAACTGGTGCTCAGTTCGGCGCTTGACGCGGACGGAACTGCCGGCACGAAACTGCCGCCAACCAGCGTTTCACTGGCGATCGGCGGCGCGCAAACGATCTCATTGCCGGCGCAGGTTCCGTTCGGCGCCAAACAATTGCAATGGCAGATCACCGCGCGTGAAGCGAGCGCCGGTGCACCGGCATCGGCCGACACGATCAAGATATCGCAGACAGTCGGCACCGCGGTTCCGGTGCGCGTGGTTCAACAGACGCTGTTGCAGCTCGAGCCGGCCAAGGCAAACAGTTTCCCCGTCGAATTGCCGAAAGGCGCGATCGCCGGCCGCGGCGGCGTCGAAGTGAAGCTCGCGCGCTCGCTCGGCGGCAGCGCTGAAACGATCCAGCAGTGGATGGCGGCGTATCCGTTCACATGTCTCGAACAACGCGTATCGGTGGCGGTAGCGCTGGAAGACCCCGCGCGCTGGCAGCGCGTGATGGACGGTCTGCCCGCGCTGCTGGATCGCGACGGTCTGGCGAAGTTCTTTCCGAGCGCACTTAACGACGGTGACGACACTCTCACGGCTTATCTGCTGACGATCGCCAGCGAAGCTGGATTAGAGATTCCCGAGACAGCGCGCGAGCGCATGTTGCGTGGGTTAACCGACTTCGTGGCCGGGAAAGTCGTGCGTTACGGCGCATTGCCGACCGCCGACCTTGCAATTCGCAAGGTCGCCGCTATCGACGCGCTGGCTCGATACGACAAGGCGCAGCCTCGCATGCTTGAATCGATCGAGATTGCGCCGAATCTGTGGCCGACCTCGGCGGTGCTCGACTGGATGTCGCTGCTGAAGCGGCTGCCGACGATTCCGAAGCGTGAGGCGCGGTTTGCCGATGCGCAGCAGATTCTCCGCTCCCGTATGACTTTTTCCGGCACGACCCTGGTGTTCTCGACCGAGAAGTCGGACTACCTCTGGTGGCTGATGGTCTCGCCCGACCGCAACGCCGTGCGAGCGTTGGCCCTCCTGGCCGATGAACCCTCGTTCAAGGACGAGATGCCGCGCCTTGCGCGCGGCGCGTTGTCGCGCCAGCAGGCGGGCAAATGGAACACCACATTGGCCAATGCCTGGGGTGTACTCGCACTGCGTCGATTCCAGTCGCGCTTCGAAAGCGAAGCGGTCGCCGGCCGCAGCATCGTCAGCGTCGGTGATGAGCCACACGCGCTCGATTGGAAAGCTGCGCAATCGCGCGCCGCCGATGATCCAACGAAGGGCACACTGGTCGGAGCCGGCGTCGATACACAGTTCGCGTGGCCGACGAGCGCCGAGCCGCTAGCGATGGGCGCCGGGCCGCCCCAAGCCGATCGCGTGCCCCCACGGGGGGCGGATGCGCAGCGGCCGGGGGCGAACACATTAATGATCGTGCACGAAGGCTCGGGCAGGCCATGGGCGTTCATCACGTCGCGCGCCGCGCTGCCGCTGCAGCAGGCGCTTTTTGCCGGCTACCAGATCAAACGCAGCGTGACACCGGTCGAGCAGAAGACCACGAATGTATGGGCGCGCGGCGACGTGTATCGCGTCACGCTCGA
>JBGSWY010000299.1:0-2212 GCA_041751715.1 Burkholderiaceae bacterium | reverse complement strand
GTCACCTGATGGTCGCGCAGGTACTTGATGTTGCTCGATCCCTGCAGGAACCACAGCAGCTCATGAATGATCGAGCGCAGATGAACCTTCTTGGTCGTGATCAGCGGGAACCCGGCGCCGAGGTCGAACCGCATCTGGTAGCCGAACCACGAGAGTGTGCCGGTGCCGGTGCGATCGGTTTTCTTTACGCCATGCTCGAACACGTGGCGCATGAAGTCTTCGTACTGCTGCATGCGGCGATTCTAATGATCGCTAGATTGAGAACTGCAGGGCCGCTAACCGTGCGTACAAACCGTCGGTCGCGACGAGTTGATCGTGAGTTCCAATCTCGACGATGCGGCCATGATCGAGCACAACGATGCGGTCGGCGCGCTGCACGGTGGCGAGCCGGTGCGCGATCACCAGTGTTGTGCGGCCCGACATGGCAGCCTGCAGCGCGCGCTGCACGATCCGCTCGCTTTCGGCATCGAGCGCGCTGGTCGCTTCGTCGAGCAGCAACAGCGGGGCATTCTTCAGCATCGCGCGCGCGATCGAGATGCGCTGCCGCTGGCCGCCGGATAACCGCACGCCGCGCTCACCGAGGAAGCTGCGGTAGCCCTCGGGCAACGCACGGATGAAGTCGTCGGCAAACGCCGATCTTGCCGCGGCGATCACCTCGTCGTCGCTTGCCGACAGTCTGCCGTAGCGGATGTTCTCCATCGCGTTGGCGGAAAAAATTACCGCGTCCTGCGGCACCAGCGCGATGCGCGAGCGCAGGTCGTCGAGCCGGGCGTCGGTCAGTGCAACGCCGTCGAACCGGATCGCGCCTTGGGCGACATCGTAGAAGCGCAGCAGCAGTTGAAAGATCGTTGTTTTGCCCGCGCCAGACGGGCCGACCAGCGCTACCGTTTCACCCGCTTCTATCCTGAGCGACAGATTGTTCAACACGGCGTGCGCGGAGCGCGAGGAATAGCTGAACGTGACGTGCTCGAACTCGACGGCCAGACCGCCGCCGGCGGAGGGCAATGTGCGCGGCTGCTTGGGGTCGGCAATGTCGGAGCGCGTCGCGAGCAACTCCACCAGGCGTTCGGTGGCGCCCGCGGCGCGCACGATCTCGCCCCACACCTCCGCCAGCACCGCCACGCTGGACGCGACCAGCATCACGTACAGCACGGACTCGGACAATTCGCCAAGCGAAATGCGGCCGGCGATCACGGCCTGCGCACCCGAGTACACGCCGTAGATCAGCGACGCGAACACACCGATGATGACGAACGCGGTCAGCAGCGAACGCGCACCGGTACGGCGGATCGAGGTGCTGAATGCCTGTTCGTTGGCGTCACCGAAACGCCGGCTCTCGAAGGCCTGCTGCGTGAAGCTCTGCACCACCGAGATTGCATTCAAGATCTCGCCGGCAATCGCACTCGAATCCGCCATTCGGTCCTGGCTCGCCCGGGACAATTTGCGCACGCGGCGCCCGAAGAAAACCGCGGGCAACACGACCAGCCCGATGACCGCCAATACGATAAGCATCAGGCGCGGGCTGGTGACGATCAGCATCGTCAAGCCGCCGACGAACAGCACCGCATTGCGCAGGCCCATCGAAACGCCGGAGCCGACGGCTGATTGAATCACGGTCGTATCGGTCGTCAGGCGCGACAGCACTTCACCCGTCTTCAACGTCTCGAAAAACTCGGGGCTCTGCTGCAGAACGTGCGAGTAAACAGCGGCGCGCAAATCGGCCGTGACTCGCTCGCCGAGCCACGACATCATGAAGAAGCGCGCTGCCGTGAACACCGCGATCGCGAGCGCAAGGGGTATGAACAGCAGGAACTGGCTGCGAACTGCCGCGAGACGCTCTGTCGGGTCGCTCACGTCGACGGCGAAGCCGTTGTCGATGACGCTCTTGATCGCCGCCGGCAGCGCCAGCGTGGCGGCGGCCGCGAGCACCAGAAACAGCAGCGCGAGTCCGATCTGCTTCTTGTAAGGCTTCAGAAACGGCAGCAGCGCCGAGAGCGGGCGCAACGTGCGCGTTGACGCTGCGTTATCGGCCTTAACCGCGCCTGGCGCTGCGCCAGCAGGACGCAGCGTTGCGGTGGGTGATGAGTCGGTCATGCGTGGTCGATCGATGAGGTCGCTACAGTCGGATCGGTGCAACATAACCGGTCATCTCGAGATAACCGCGGCCGATCTGCTTGCCATTCTCCAGTAAACGGCTCGCGCCCTCCCAGTA
>JBGSWY010000298.1:0-11196 GCA_041751715.1 Burkholderiaceae bacterium | reverse complement strand
CGGCGACGATCTGCTCGAAGGATTTGTCTTTGACAGCGTTGTATCCATGGGGCAAGGCAAAGACAAGTTCTACGGCGACATCATCAATGCAGTACGCGACGACGTGCAGCGCGAGTACCGCAAGGACTATTTCATCTGGTCCGAAGGCGCCGAAAAATTTACGACCGCGTTTACCGGCTTCAGTATGGGGTCCGCCGATGGCAACGTCGATGACGACGATTTGATCGAAGGCATCAACGGTGTGCGATCGACCATATCAAGCAGCATCGTGACCACCGGATTCGGCAAGGACACCGTACGCGCGAATGTTCGCGACAGCGCGTTCAACGCGCGATCGGACGGCCTGAATTTTTACTCGGTCGATTACAACCCGGCACAGAGCCTGGTGACCAAGGAGCGCAAGGCGTGGGCGGGTATCAGCCTGGGGCAGGACGACGACACCTTTGACGGCTCGGTTGAGCGCAGCGTCGTCTCGATGGGGCAGGGCAAGGATACGTTCCAGGGAGACATCAGCAACGCTGCGTTCGGCGGCGTTGAGCGGACTTACCGCGCCGGCTACTACATCACTGCCGAGCGCAACGCCTTTACCGGCGTTAGCCTGGGCGCGGCCGATTTCGGCGCAATCGATGACGACATCATCACCGGACTGGCCGCCGGGCAACGCGCGCAGATCACGCGAAGCGTCGTCAGCACCGGCTTCGGTGATGACAAGGTCAATGCGGATGTCTTCGACAGCGGGTTCAACAAGAACAAGGACGGAAAGTTCTACGAGGCCGACTACGATCCATTCCTGAGTCATGTGACGAAGGAGCGGTTTGCCTACACGGGGTTAAGCCTCGGTCACGGCAACGACACGTTCACCGGTTCGGTGAATCGCAGCGTCGCTTCGCTTGGGTCCGGTAACGACAAGTTCTATGGTGATATGGTCGATGCCGCCTACAAAGGCGTGTATCGCGAATACGGCGCCGGCTCGCCGATCTTGCGCGAAATCAACGCATTCGCCGGTGTGTCGCTGGGCTCGCCGACGCCGCTCGGAATTGGCTTGAACCCCGAGACCGATGACGACCTGATTGCGGGACTGAATGCGCCGCTGGCTGCAATTGATCGCAGCGTGTGGAGCACCGGCGTCGGGCAGGACCAGGTGTTTGCCGTGATGACCGATTCGGTGTTCGGCGGCCCCGGCACCGGCGCGATGACGTTCTACAACGGCGCGTTGAGTAATCTAATCAGCGAAGTGAACGTCTATACCGGCGGCAGCACCGGCGATGGCTCGGACTTTTACAGCGGCGACGTCATCCACAGCGTTCTGTCGATGGGTGTGGGCAACGATACATTCAACGGCACCATGACCAACAGCGCGTTTGGCTGGGTCAACCGCTTCTATCAGCCCGATTACTACGTCCAGAGCGAGGTCAACGGATTCACCGGCGTGAGCTTCGGCTCATCGATACGTCCGGGCTTTATCGACACCGACGACGATACGGTCAATGTCACCGCCACGCGCAGCGTGTTTGGCACCGGTGCTGGCGACGATCAGGTGTTCGGAAACGTGATCGATAGCGCGGTTGGGGGCATCGGAGTGGGCTACACGATTACCTACCGCCCGGACTATGTCATTGCGCAGGAACGCAATGCATTTGCGGGCGCCAGCCTGGGTGACGGCAACGACCGCTTTACCGGCACCGTCACGCGCAGCGTTTTGAGCGCGGGGCGCGACAACGACATCGTTCAGGCCGACGTTACCGGCAGCGCGTTCCAGGGCGTCGAGACGATTTACAACGCCGGCCTGTCTTCGTTAGTGCGTGAGATCAGCGGCATCGTAGGGGTCAGCCTGGGCGACGGCAACGATATCGGTTCCGGCGTCATCACACTGAGCGCGTACAGCCTGGGCACCGGCAACGATGTCTTTACCGGCGCAATCATCGATTCCGCATTCGACGGCATCGAGCGCTTCTACGACGCGCGGTTCTCGAGCACGCTGCACGAGATCAATGCCTTCAGCGGGTTTTCCGCGGGCACCGGCGACGACATCGTCAATGCCAACGTGACGCGCAGCGTGGTCGCGCTCGGAGAGGGTAACGACCGGTTCACCGGCGCAATCGTCAACAGCGCATTCGGTTTCACCGAGCGCTTTAACGATATCGCGCAAACCGAGCTGGTGTACGAGAAGAACGCCGTCAGCGGCTTTTCCGCCGGCGACGGCAACGACGTGGTCAATGCCGCCGCTACCAAGAGCGCGGTGGCGTTGGGTCGCGGCGACGACATTTTCAACGGCAGCATCACCGATTGCGCAGACGGCAGCAGCGAGCGGCAGTACGACACGGGGCAGTCGACACTGCAGAAGGAAACGGGCGCACTGACGGGATTTTCCGCCGGCGACGGCAATGACATCGTCACCGCCATCATCACGCGCAGCGTTGCCAGCATGGGACGCGGCGCCGACACCCTAAGTGGCGAGATCATCGGCTGCGCGCTCGTCAACGGCACGACGCAGTATTTCGATCCGCTGCAGTCGAATCTGCTGCTCGCAACCAACGTCATCGGCGGCGTCAGCATGGGCGACGGCAACGACGTTGCAATCGTCAAGCTCACCGACAGCGTGCTCGACATGGGGCGTGACAACGACGTGCTGGCCGGCACTGCCGTCGGCGCCTCGATCGGCGGGGCCAGCCAGTTCTTCACCGATCGGTCGGTGGCCGCGGTTTCCGGTTTGAGTCTGGGCGCCGGGAACGACGTGGCGATGCTTGCATCGCTGGCTGACTTCGCCGGCTTCCTGAGCGAGCTCGATGCCTTCAAGGACTTGCCGATTCTGCAACAGTTGGCCGATAACGAGCAGCTGAAGAATATCGGCGGCGGCCTCGACACCAGCGTGCTAAGCGGAGGCGACGGTGACGATGCAATCCTGGCGCGCGGTTCCGACAACGCATTCGCAACGACGATTAATCGCGTTGGGTACACCGAGGTCACGGCGATCGGCATCGGCGGCGACGACGGTGACGACATCATCAAGGTGATCGGCGACCGTAACGTCGTCAGCGGCGGCGCCGGCAACGACAAGATCACGATCGCCGGCAGCGATTACGTCGTGCAGTCGATCACGACCCACTACGATGACAAAGGCGACGTCGATACCGTCGTCGAAAGCGCGGTCGGAATCGCCGGCGATGATGGTGACGACATCATCATCGTGCGCGGCGCTGACGGCAAACATGCCACCGGAAGCGTCATCAGCGGCGACGACGGCGACGACGTAATCGATGCCGAGATTGACAAGTCGCGGTTCGCAACGTTTGTCAAAGACAAGGACGGCAAGGAGATCGAGACCGGTGTGATCGGCATCTCGGGCGGGGACGGTGCCGATGCGCTGACGATTGTCGGAGACGAGAATTACATCGATGGCGGGGCGGGCGCCGACAGCTTGGTGGTTACCGGTGCTGATAATGAAATCAGAGCCGGTGAAGATGACGACATCATCGCCACCGACAAAGGCGCCAATGTTCTGCTGTTCGACCTCGACGACGGCGACGACAAGCTCAGCATTGGCAAGGACTCGACCGGCGACCGGATCATCTACGACGCCGGAATCGACGACGAGAACCAGGTCTGGTTCAAGCGCTCCGGTGATGACTTGATGGCTATCGTCGGCACGTGGTCCGGCAACACCATCAAGTTTTCTGATTCGCAAACCCTCGGAGACTGGTACGGCAGCAACGGCGTGGTCAACAGCGCACGCTTCGATCGCTTCGCCCTGAAGGCCAGCGGTGCCGATCTGCTTGGTAGCGAAGTTGAACAGCTGCTGCAGGAAATGGCCGCGTACGACGTCGCATCCGGTGGTGAACTGACGTTGAGCGACGTCGAGCGCACCTACATGGACGGCGTCATCATGGATGCATGGCACCCGATGGCTATGCGTGCGATGTTCGCGGCGGGCGGCGGCTTCGGATTGGGAGCAGCCGATGGTGTCAACGGAAACGGCACCGGGGGGCGCAGTGGACTTGCAGTTGTTGGCACGGCTCAAGGCGGCTTCGCGCCGACTGCATCGTCCGGATTCTTCAGTGGCTTATCTGGATTTGATTCGTTCGACCCGATGGCGCAAGCGTTCACTGCGCTTCCGCCCGGGACTTCCGAAGACATGATTAGGACGCCGACGGTGGGTCGCAGCGAATCGATGACAGCGCAACAACTCTCGTCGGCCGCAACTTACGCACCGAAGAAATTGGAGATACTCAACGGTGTCAATCAGGCCGTCACGGGCGCTGTGGCACCGTCGGATAGCGGTATGGCCTTTGCGGGCGGCACGAATCGGTACGACGAAGGCAGTTCGATACCGCCTGTACAACAGATGGCCAGGTCCTCGCCGGTAGCCGACGATGCCGCACCAACACCGGCCACAGTGCCTGTGCTTGCGGCAGCAGTCCCGCTTCCTGAGAGGACCTACGCGCTGAACAAGAAGGGCGTGCTCGACGCAGTAGTCGAGCCGAGAGCCAGCGGTTCGGCGCTCAACACGTCCGATCTGGCCTACGCGGGCGGGACGAACCGCTATCACGAGTTCGGTATGCGCGAAAGTGCATCGGTGAGCATTCAGGCGGCTGAAGACTTTGCACATGCGCCGGTAGCAGCGCGCACGGCGCCGGTCGATGCGGCCGAGCCGATCATCGCCGGACGTGCCCAGACGCTGTCGCAGGCAATCGCCGCGTTCGATGCGCCTGCACAGCACGATGTTTCGTTGCTGAACGAAAGCCAGCCGTCCGGCAAGCTGACAGCGTCGCCCGAGCCCGTTGCAAAGAAACCCATGCTGAACCACATGCTGCACCGGACAAGCTGGTCGGAAGGCATTTATGAATTTGCCGGCGCGCGCAGCTCACATGCGATCAGTCGGGTCCGCGATGACTTCGCGTACATGGGCGGCACGAATCGATTCGACGAAACCGGGCCGATGGCATCGTTGCAGCGTCTCAAGGCGCCGGCTGGCACAGCGAGCGCAGCGGTTGATGGATGGGTGCGCGGACCTCGAGCAGCCGGGGGTTCGATGCGGATCGGCACCGCTGATTCGCCCGTGCTGAACACCGCCGTCGATTCGCTGGCGCAGGCAATGGCAACGTTCAACGCGCAGCCGGCGGGCGCAGTCAGCCACATGGAAGACGAGCGTCGGCCACAGCCGGAGTACGCTATCGCGCCTTCCACTCACACAGCCGTTTGAACATCATCGAGGGGAGTTTGGTCCAATGTTTACCAAGGAACATATGCAGCTCGACCTGAAAGGGCTCAGCGTTCAGGACGGGCTGACCGTGCTGCAGTTGATTCGCCGGCTGGTCAAATCCGGCGTAATGGAAGACTTGGAACTGACTCCGATTACTGAGATCCGCACTAAGCTGGTCAAGCAGATCCAGGCGGTCACCAGCGTTAACTACGACGTCGCTTTCGCGCAGGCGATGCAAATGGGCCCGGCCGCGGCGGCAATGGCAGGTCAGTCGGCTGATAACTCCGCATCCGCATCGCCCACCGGCAAAAAATAAGCGTAAGCGGCTGATCGCATCGAACTGCGTTTCCGGGTGGAAACGTAGCTCTTCTCATTGTCTGCAACCATGGCTTCCTGGCAAGACGGGTACATCACCGACATTCCGTACACCGCGGGCTTCTATCGCGAGCTGGCCCCAAGCTATTTGCACTTGCTGTGCGTGCTGATGGGCGTGCGTCCACCACAGATCGTCGGCCGCGAGTATGGGTACTGCGAGCTCGCCTGCGGTCAAGGTCTTGGGACGTTGTTGCTCGCCGCGGGAAACCCATCCGGCCGCTTCGTCGGCGTCGACTTCAATCCGGCGCAGATCGCCAAAGCACAGGATCTCGCCGAGCGTGCAGGACTTTCCAACGTTCAGTTTCGCGAGGAGAGTTTTGCCACGATGGCAGAGCGAAGCGCGGCCGATTCAACCAAGTTCGATTTGATCGTTTTGCACGGCATCTACAGCTGGGTCAGCCGCGAAAATCGGCAGCACATTGTCAGCATCATTCGCGATCGGCTCAAGCCCGGCGGCGTCGTCTATGTCAGCTACAACTGCATGCCCGGATGGGCGCCGTTCGTGCCGGTACAACGCCTGATGCGCGAGTACGTCAAGGCGCATCCGGGCCGCAGCGACCAGAACGTGATGGCCGCCATCGATTTCGCCAATCAGCTGGCCAGTAAGGGCGCGCGCTATTTCAAGGCCAACGAGTCGGCGGCGCGCAACCTGGACCGGCTACAAGGCAAGGAGCGCACGTATCTCGCGCACGAGTATCTGAACCAGCACTGGGAGGCGCTTTACCACGTCGATGTGGCGCGCGAGATGCAGGAAGCGAGACTGGAGTACGTCGGATCGGCCACCGTCAGTGACAACGTGCTGGCGCTGAACGCGTCGAAGGAAATCAGCGAGATGATGGCCGGCGCCGGTGGGCAGGCGATGGTCGAAACCATCAAGGACTTTACGGTGAATCGACAGTTCCGTCGCGACCTTTATGTGCGCGGACCGGTACGGCTGTCCAACGCGCAGTTCGTGCACGAGATGAACCGAATTCGCTTCGTGCTGACACTGCCGCCTGACAAAGCGACCTTGAAACTTTCTACCGCCGCCGGTGAGTTGAACGCGAACGAGCCGGTGGTCAAGCCGATACTGGACAAGCTTGTCGAGGGACCGGCCACGTTCAAGGAAATCGCCGCTATGCCGGCGCTGGCCGAAACGCAGGCGTGGCAGGTTGCGCAGGGACTGTCGCTGCTGGTGGAAAGCGGGCAAACGCATCCGATGCTCGCCGATGGCGGCGGCAGGGCCGATGCAGCGCAATCGCTTAACCAGGTCCTTGTCGACTCGGCCCCGATGGACGATTCAATGCAGTTTCTGTCCGCGGGAGCAATCGGCAGTGGTGCGTTCGTTGCCAATCCCGAGCAACTGATCATCCTTGCGATGCGCAGCATCAAGAAGCTGGATCATCGCAGCATCACCGAATTTGTCTGGAAGCGATTCAAGGAACAGAACAAGCGTCTGATCAAGGACGGGAAGCGAATCGAGGACGAAGCAGAAAACATCGCCGAGCTTGAAGTCAGGGTGCGCGGCTTCATGCAGCAGCGCTTGCCCGTTTTGAAGCAGCTGGGCGTGATCAGCTGATCGCTGTTTCGCTATGAGCGGTGTGCACGCAGTCGACATTCCAGTTTGCGCGCAACGCGTCTTCGGACACGACGCCGGTCGCGGGGTCGATTCCGGCAAAGCGCCACAGGCTTTCGAGCGTGCGTTCGTGGCCAAGGCTGTAACGGTCAAGATCGACCAATACCGCCGGATCTCGCGACTCTGTAAGTCGCAGCAAGTGGCGCACGCGCCGATTGCTCGCCGCCACGCCGGGTTGAGAAGGGCTCTTGTAAGTATCGAGCGCGTTAACTTGCCTGGGTTTCCAGTAGTGGTATGCCACCGTTGCTCCCGGCTCGTACAGCGTATAGCCATGCGTCCAGAGCCGGGCCGCCAGAGTGATCTCTTCTCCGTATAGATGAATGTAGGGATCAATGGGCACTTCATCGAAAGTGTGTGCGCGCGTAAATATGAAGTTGGCGACCAGAAACGGAGTCACATTAACGGCTGACAATTGCTGCTGCGCGACCGTGATGCCTTTAAGATGAACGATCGATGGGTGGTCAGGAACGGAGAACCCTTTCACCGAGATTCGCCGTGCCGTGCCCGGAGGCGGCGGTCGCAACGTATCGGGTGGCACGTAGCCCGGTAGCCAGGCGGTCAGCACCGCCTTCGGATCGTTGGACGACTCCAGCCAGTTGATCAGCTTCTCATCCCAGCCTGTCTCGAATCGCATATGAGAATCGATCACCAGCACATAGTCTTCACCCTGTGCCAGCGCCAGCGCCTGCCGATGCGCCCAACAGGCGCCGCCCGTTTGCGAAGCAAGTGTGCCGGTCACGCGTACTTGCGCGGGGTAGGGATAGAGCTCCCTGAAGCAATGCGCATCCTGACTTGGTTCGAACTGCCAGCAGATGCCGACCGTGACGCGTTGTGGCTGGCTGGCATGCGCGAAAAGGTTCTTCAGCGTCCATTGTGTTTGCTCGTCGCGGTAGCTGCGGATGGCAACAAAAATACGCGCTTGCGCCGGTGAAGTGTTGCTCGCAAGCGGGAGCCCAAATTTGCCGGCCAGCGCGTGCGGCGCCAACGTGCGATTCTTGAAATCGACACCGCTGAACTGCTGATACTGATGCAGCGTACGTTTACTGCCCAGACCGTAGCTCGACAGTTCGATGAGCGCGTCCGGATCATCACATTTCTCGATCCCGACCAGATGCGCGACGCGTGCTGCGCTCAGCCTTCTTAGCAGACGAACGCCGGTCGGTTGATCCTGAGCATGACGCGGACGTGTCGTTCGGTCCCACAGATGAAACACCACGGGGCGATGCGGTGAGTAAAAATCCCAGCCATGGGTCCAGGCACGCGCGGCGAATGTCAGCTCATCACCGAAAAAATAGATGTGGGGATCGATCGGCACTGTTTGAAACAGACGCGCCGAAGCGAAGATGAAGCCGTGTGCCACGGTGGCGGCCGAAACTGGCGCCGCCGGCAGCGACGCCAAGGGTATCCGAAAGCTCCGATAGCGCAGCTTCGGGGGCGCGCCACCTGTGGCGGCGGTGAATTCTCGAAACGCCATCAGCTTGATGCCGTTGCGATCACAATTGTCGGGCGGTGTATAGCGGGTAGGAAACGTCGTGAGAACTGCATCGTTGCTTGGACATTGCTGCAGCATGTCGAGCAGCATCTCGTCCCAATCGTTTTCAAAGCGCATGTGCGCGTCGATCATCAGAACGTACGGTTCGCCTCGCCACAGCGACATCGCTTGCGACCGGGCCCGGTTCGCGCCGCGGCTTTCGGCAGCCGGCACATCAATGACCCGCACTTGTGCCGGGCGCGGATACGGCTCCACGAAACAATGCGTATCGCGCACACGGTCAAACTGCCAGCAGATACCGACGAAAATCCGGTCCGGATGGCGCGCCTTCTCGAACAGATCCTTTACCGTCCACTGCGTCTCGGCGTCGCGATAACTCGGGATGCTGACGAAGATGCGTGGCTGCCTCGGCTCGGCGCGATCGCTGAGCCGCGAAAACGGCCCATAGCCTACGAGCAACGAAACGGGGTTTACTGCGGACACTGCATTCCTCCACCGGCATTTTCGCACGCAGTTGCCGACAAACCGGCAAAATCCGGTCCTGGAGGCGTGGCCGAGCGGTTTAAGGCACCGGTCTTGAAAACCGGCAAGGGCGCAAGTCCTTCGTGAGTTCGAATCTCACCGCCTCCGCCAGTAATGCGTGGAGACCCGCATGGATTCTCGCTTCTATCGCTACTGAGCATCTGCTCAATGCCCTGATTCAAGTCAGCGTTTGTCAAGTATCGCTTGACGTTATGTCAAGCATTGCTTTACATTCCGTTTGTGAACCGATCCTTTGCTCATAAGGGCGTTGAGCAGTTCTTCCGGAACTCAACTCTTAGGGGCATCAATCCGCGGCATGCGGATCGGCTCAAACGTCAGCTCGCTAGGCTTGACGCGGCAAGCAGCCCGCAGGATATGAACGTACCTGGCTGGAAGTTGCACCCGCTTAAAGGCGCTCGCGCTGGTTGTTGGGCGGTTTGGGTAAGCGGCAATTGGCGGCTGACCTTTCGTTTCGAAGGCGCCGATGCGGTGTCAATCGATTACGAGGATTACCACTGAGGAACATGATGATGCATAACCCCCCGCATCCCGGCCTGACGTTGCGCGATGACGTGCTGCCGGCACTTAACATCGGCGCTGGCGAAGCCGCGGAACAGCTGCGCGTATCGCGGCAGGCGCTGTCGAACGTGCTCAATGGGCACGCAGCGATTTCGCCAGAAATGGCGCTGCGTCTGGAGGCGTGGCTCGGCATCGAAAACGGTGGCAGAGCCGATCTCTGGCTCGCGCAGCAAGACGCATTCGACTTGTGGCAGACGCGGCAGGCCAAGCAGCGCACATTCAAAGCGATCGAGCGCATCAAGTCGGTCGCCAACGTTGAATTTGCGCTGGGGTACCCGAAAGGCGAGGCCACACCCGTTTTGCGGGCACGGCGCGCCGCACCTGCGCCGCGTGAGCTAGCGCGAAGTGCAGTCCGCCGAAGGAAAGCCTGAGCGCTCAGCGTCGACGCCCGCTGCGCTGCGCATCTTGTTCGTCCGCCACGGCTTTCGTTTGCGTACCGAGCGCGTTTGCGTGCCCCGTATCCCGGCAAAAACACCTGATGTAGCGGGCACCTGCCTCCGCCAATTCGATTCCACTCGACCCGACCCATGACCCCGCGTCTTTCGTTGCGCACCATCGGCAAGCGCTATTCGTCCGTGATTGCAAACGAGGCGGTGTCGCTCGATGTGATGCCGGGCGAAATCGTGGCGCTGCTGGGCGAAAACGGCGCGGGCAAGAGCACGTTGATGAAGATTGCGTACGGCGTTACGCGGCCCGACAGTGGCTCGATCGCTATCGATGGCTCGATGGTCGATATCGACAGCCCGAAGCGAGCCCGCGCGCTCGGCATCGCGATGGTGTTTCAGCAGTTCGCGCTGTTTGACTCGCTGACGGTGCTCGAAAACATCGCGCTCGGATTGCCGCCGGCGCCACTCGGCGCTCTTGCGTCGCGCCTTCTGGAACTCGCGGCGCTCTACCAGCTCGAGATCAATCCATCGGAGCACGTGCATGACCTGTCGGTCGGCGAGTGTCAACGCATTGAAATACTGCGTGCGCTGATGAGCGCGCCGCGCGTACTGATCCTCGACGAGCCGACTTCGGTGCTCACTCCGCAGGCGGTTGATCGCCTGTTCGAAACGCTGCGCCGGTTGGCGGGAGATGGCGTCAGCATCGTTTTCATCAGCCACAAGCTTGATGAAATCAAGCGGCTGGCAACGCGGTGTGTTGTGATGCGCGCCGGCCGGGTGGTGGCTGAGGTTGATCCGCATTCTGCATCGGAAGCGAATCTCGCGCGGCTGATGCTCGGCGCTGATCCACCGGGCATCGCTGCGCATGTATCGCCGGCCGGGGAGCTCGCGCTGCGGGTCGAACGGCTCAGCGTGGCGGACGTTGCCGAAGGCCGGTCGCTGCACGATGTTTCGTTTGACGCCGGGCGCGGCGAGATCGTCGGCATTGCCGGCATTTCGGGCAACGGGCAGTCGGCGCTGATGGCAG